>NZ_BMDZ01000027.1 GCF_014636235.1 Tistrella bauzanensis | reverse complement strand
GCCTCCGACGCAAGGTCGCCGCTTGGGACGACGACTTCCTCGCAAGCATCATCGCAGCTTAAAATTTTCACCCGATTCCCCTGATCATCGCGCCCTTTCCTACAGGCCCCGGCGGTCGTGACGCTGAAGTCGAAACGGGGAGCCATCGGCCACGGTCATGCAGGCTACGGTGCCATCAGTACGGATGGCCAGCCGGGTTGTATCAGCTTCAGCGTGGCGATGCCGTATCAGCTTCAGCGTGCCCGACCGATCGCTCGCCACCATCTCCGATGCGACGTAGCCGGGTCAGGCCCGCGATCGTTGAAGGCGATGCAGGACGCCGTCAGTGCCCGATAATCTGACATCAGCGAGGCCGCAATCAGCGGGGTAGCGGTGGGTGTATCAACTTCAGCGTCGCCTTGCCGGTCAGACGTCAGAACTTGTCACGGCGTCATATCATGCCGGCCCAGGTGCCCTGCTTGCGTCTTGACAGCCGGCCCTGCCGCCGTGGAGAGTGGCCGCGCCCCTTGTCAGGAAAGTCATCACCCAGCCCATGTCACTTCCCCACGCGCTGCTGACAGCCCTGATCGAACGGCCGGGATCCGGCCTGGAACTGGCCGGCCGTTTCGACCGGTCGATCGGCTATTTCTGGCAGGCGAGCCATCAGCAGATCTATCGCGAACTGGCGCGGCTGGAAGCCGCAGGCTGGGTGCAATCGATGGAGCCCGACAGCGGCCGGGGCCGTCGCCGCGACTATCGGATTCTGCCGGCGGGTCGCGCCGAACTGAAGCGCTGGGTGGAGGACAGGTCCGAGCCGAAGCCGCTGCGTGATGAATTGATGGTGCGGCTGCGTGCGGCGGCCGTGCTCGGCGATACCGCGCTGCCGGATGACCTGCGCCAACGTCTGGCATCTCACCGCGAGATGCTGGCCAATTATCTGGCGATCGAGGCCCGCGATTTCACACCGGCGCCCGCATCCCGCGAGCGCCGGCTACGCCATCTGGTGCTGAAGACCGGCATCCGTCACGAGCGGAGCTGGATCGACGTCTGTACGGAAGCTCTGGAGATCCTGAACGACCCGGCCGCGGACGCATCGATAGAGCGGCCCTCGACCGGATCGTAGACAGGGTCGCAGACAGGGCAGGCGTCAGGTCTTGGCCTTGAAGGCCGGCAGACTGCCGCCGACTCTGGCGCCCATCTCGGCGCCCAGCGCCTGAAGGCCGCTCATCGGGCGGATCATCACCTCGAAGTCCCGGATCAGGCCATCGGCGCCGAAACGGATCATGTCGATCCCCTTCAGCGACTTGCCGTTCACGGTGGCGCTGAACTCCAACACCACATCCAGCCCGTCATCCGACACGAAGCTGCGGTGATAGGTAAAATCCTTGAAGACCTGGATCACCGTGGTCAGGGCCAGCACCAGCGCATCAGCCGAGGCATAGGGCGCATGTGCCATCGGCGAGCGGAACATGGCATCCTCGGCCACGATCTCGCGCAGCCGGCTCAGATCGTCAGCGGCGATCATCTCATGCCAGAGGTTGAGGCTGGCGGCGACGGCGGGTGTGGCGGCACTGGGGATATGCGGGATGGTCACGGGCGTTTCCTCCTTGGTTTGTATCTTGTCTGTGGGTCAGATGGTCTGTGGGTCAAATGGCGGCGGCCAGTCGTGTGCCCTGGTCGATGGCACGCTTGGCATCCAGCTCGGTGGCAAGATCGGCACCGCCGATCAGGTGGACGGTGCAGCCGGCGGCCTCCAGGCCGGCCACAAGGCTGCGCTCCGGCTCCTGGCCGGCACAGATCACCACGGTATCGGCCAGAATGGTCGCGGGCGCGCCGCCGGTCTCGATCTCGACACCGTCATCGCCGATCCGCCGATAGCTGACGCCGCCGGTCATGGTCACACCGCGGGCCTGCAGGGCGGCGCGATGGATCCAGCCGGTGGTTTTGCCCAGACCGGCGCCGGGCCTGCCCGATTTGCGTTGCAGCAGATGCACCTGGCGCGCGGCGGCCTGTGGGGCGGGTCTGGTGACGCCGCCGGCGCTGGCCGGGTCCATATCCACGCCCCAATCCCGTGCGAAGGTGGCGATATCCGGCGGCCCCTCGCCCGCCGGGTGGCTCAACAATTCGGCGACGTCGAAGCCGATGCCGCCGGCACCGACGATCGCCACCCGCTCGCCCACGGGCGCGCGGTCGCGCAGCACGTCGAGATAGCCCAGCACCTTGGGATGGTCCAATCCCTCGATCGCAGGCTGGCGCGGCACCACGCCGGTTGCCAGCACCACGGCATCGAAGCCGGCTGATATCAGTTCATCCGCGCGCGCGATGCCCCAGATGCAGGGTCACGCCGCTGGTCTCGATCCGGCGCCGGAAATAGCGCAGGGTCTCGTGGAATTCTTCCTTGCCCGGACTGGTCTTGGCCAGATTGAACTGGCCGCCGATCTCGCCGGCGGCTTCGAACAGGACCACCTCATGGCCGCGTTCGGCCGCCGTGGTGGCAAAGGCCAGGCCAGCCGGCCCGGCGCCCACCACCGCCAGCCGTTTCGGCGCGTCAGCAGGTGCGATCACCAGTTCGGTTTCATTGCAGGCGCGCGGATTGACCAGACACGAGGTGATCTTGCCGCCGAAGGTGTGATCCAGGCAGGCCTGATTACAGCCGATGCAGGTGTTGATCTCGTCGGCGCGGCCGGTGCGGGCCTTGCGCATGAACGCGGCATCGGCCAGGAAGGGGCGGGCCATCGACACCATGTCGCAGGCGCCACCGGCCAGCAGCGTTTCGGCCAGTTCGGGCGTGTTGATGCGGTTGGTGGCGACCAGCGGCAGGCCGACATGGCCCTTCAGCCGTTGTGTCGCCCAGGCGAAGGCGCCGCGCGGCACCCGGGTCGCGATGGTCGGCACCCGCGCCTCGTGCCAGCCGATGCCGGTGTTGATGATGGTGGCGCCGGCGGCTTCGACGTGCCGTGCCAGCATCGCCACCTCGTCGAAGGTCGATCCGCCCTCGACCAGATCCAGCATCGACAGCCGATAGATGATGATGAAATCCGGGCCGACACGGTCGCGCACCCGCCGGACGATCTCGACCGGAAACCGGATGCGGTTTTCATAAGATCCGCCCCAGTCGTCGTCACGATGATTGGTGCGCGCGGCGATGAACTCGTTGATCAGATAGCCTTCCGACCCCATGATTTCGACGCCGTCATAGCCGGCCTCGCGCGCCAGGGCGGCGCAGCGGACGAAATCGGCGATGGTCTGCTCCACCTCGGCCGCGGTCAGCGCATGGGGCCGGGCCGGATTGATCGGCGCGCGGATCGCGCTCGGCGCCACCAGATCGCCATGATAGGCATAGCGGCCGAAATGCAGGATCTGCATGGCGATGCGGCCGCCTTCGGCGTGAACCGCATCGGTCACCACCCGGTGATGGCGCGCCTCGGCCGCCGTGGTCAGCATGGCGCCGCCCGCCATCGGCCGGCCGCGTTCATTGGGGGCAATACCACCGGTCACGATCAGCCCCACCTCACCACGCGCGCGCTCGGCATAGAACGCCGCCATGCGGGCAAAACCGTTGGGCGCTTCTTCCAGGCCCAGATGCATCGAGCCCATCAGCACCCGATTGCGCAGGGTGGTGAAGCCCAGATCCAGCGGCGCCATCATGGCGGGGAAGGGGGTGGAGATGGTGGAAGCGGACGGGGAAAAACCGGAAGGGGAGGGGGGCATCGC
Organism: Tistrella bauzanensis; assembly: GCF_014636235.1. Classification (NCBI taxonomy): domain Bacteria; kingdom Pseudomonadati; phylum Pseudomonadota; class Alphaproteobacteria; order Geminicoccales; family Geminicoccaceae; genus Tistrella; species Tistrella bauzanensis. Next base: position 64,549 of record NZ_BMDZ01000027.1, on the reverse strand, counting down.
CCCGTTTGTCTCGGTGCTGTGCATGGCGGGCCTGCCTCATCAACGCGGGATCACGGTTTCTTGGAACCTGTTGCCGTTGAGACTATCCGGGTCACGGCATTCATGCAACTGGTTGCATAAACTGCCTTGGCATGGTCAGGTCACCATCCGGTCGCCAATTTGCCCCGCCGCCATGGCCGCAAACCGCGGCATACTGTGTGTTGGATCATCCAGACCAGGACATTGCCCTGAGCGCAGCCATCATGCGGAAGGCCGTCGATGCTCTACGCCATTCTATGTTATGACCGCGAAGACGTGGTCGCCGCATGGAGCCCGGTTCAGGAACAGGGCACCATGGCGCGGCTGGCGGCGGTGGAAGACGGGCTTGCCGCACAGGGACGCCTGGGGCCGGTTGCGCGGCTGATGCCCACCGCCCGGGCGGTGACGGTGACCAAGGGCGACGCGCCGCTGGTGATCGACGGCCCCTTCGCCGAAACTCGCGAACAACTTCTGGGCTTCTTCGTGGTCGACTGCGCATCGGTGGACGAGGCCGTGACAACCGCCCGCGACCTCGCCCGCGCCAATGCCGATGGTGCCGGGGTTTATGAAATCCGGCCGCTGGCGCTGTTCAGGCCGGGTGTTGCGGCCGGCGTGACAGACGGCCTGTCAGACACCACACCGTCACCGGCAGGGTGACGCCATAACCGATGATGGGCCAGGTGGCGCTGGCCGGGGAGGGGGCGCCGCAACAACCGGAAAAACGGGTCGTTGCGGCTTATCTGTCTGCGGTCTTGGTGGTGCTCATCGCGGGGGGCGGCTCCTGAATGACGGGCCACGCTGGCATCAGCCATGGCGCCCAGTCAAGCCGCGACGCGATCAGGCGAAGCCGGCGGGGCGCCGCGTGTGCCAGTCGGTGGCGGTCTGGAAGGCATGGCCGGCGCGGGCGACCAGGGCCTCGGCGAAGCGCGGGCCGGCGAACTGGCAGCCGATCGGGATGCCGGAGGCGCTGATCCCGCAGGGCACGGTCACGGTTGGCTGGCCCGCCACGTCGAAGGGGGCCGTGAACGGCCCGATCGCCAGGATCGCCGCCGGGTCTTCGCCCAGACCCGCCATATAATCCAGCGTCGGGCCGGCCACCGGCAGGCCCGGCACCAGCAGCACGTCGCAGGCGTCGTACACCGCCTCCATGGCGCCGGTAAAAGTCCGGCGGCGGTCCTGCGCCAGGGCCAGTTCGAAGGCGGTGTGGTGGTGGCCGCGATCGATCAGCGCCGCCAGGCGCGGCCCGAAATCATCCGGGCGCGTGGCCCAGTCGTCGCGATGAACGATGGCCGCTTCCACCGCGCATTGCACGGCCCAGCCCTCCAGCACCGGGTCGATCTCGGGCAGGCGCACATCCACCATCCGGGCACCGAGCCCGGTCATGACGTCGATCACATGGTCGATGGAGGCCAGCACCGCATCATCGGCGCGCGCGCGGAGCAGCCGCCAGTCGATGCCGATCGCCAGACCGCGCACCGGCCGGGCGATCTCGGCCGCATAATCCGGCACGGCGTCGCGGGCGGCTGTCGGGTCCAGCGGGTCGGGGCCGGCGATCACCCCCAGCATCGCCACCGCATCGGCAACACTGCGCGCCATCGGGCCGACATGGTCCAGCGATGGCGCCAGCGCCAGTGCGCCGGCCCGACTGACCCGGCCCCATGTCGGCTTGATACCGGTGATGCCGCAACAGGCAGATGGCAGGCGGATGCTGCCGCCGGTGTCGGTGCCGAGCGCCCCCCAGATCAGGCCGGCGGCCACAGCGACCCCCGATCCGCTCGACGAGGTGCCGGTCCAGTGTGCGGCGCCCCACGGGTTCACCGGCGCCACGGTGTCGGGGTGGTGGTCGGCATAGGCGCCTTCGGTCAGGGTCAACTTGCCAAGCAGAATGGCGCCGGCGGCGCGCAGCCGTGCCACCACGGTTGCATCGGCGGCGGGCCTGCGGCCACGCATCACCCGGCTGCCGAATTCGGTCGGCATATCGGCGGTGTCAAACAGATCCTTCACCGCCACCGGCACACCGTGCAGCGGCCCGCGGCACAGGCCGCGCGCGATCTCGGCCCGCGCCTGTTCGGCCCGCGCCAGGGCGCCGGCGGCGTCGACGGTCGCATAGGCATGCAACTGCCCGTCATGGCGGGCGATCCGGTCGTGCATCGCCTGAACCGCATCGACCGGCGACACCCGGCCGTGGCGGATCTCGAAGGCCAGTCGGATCAGACTCAGATGATGAAGAGGTGCCGTCGCGGACATCGGGGTGGATATCTCCCATGGGGATGCGGGCGTGAGGACCGGGGTCTGCCACCCATTATACAAGAATGCTGAATTCGTGCTCAAAATTTAGCATTGCCCAATAAATGGGCCGATTGAGATAGCGGCGTGGTCGGGTACCCAGCCGATTTCCGCTGTGAAGATGATGGCATGCATATTGCTACGTCATTCATGCACACCAATCCCCCGCCTTGCACACAAAAAAGCTCCGGAAGGCTGAACCCATGTATATGCGGATTGCGAAACAGGGCCTGCTCGCCCTCGGTCTGGCGGCAGCGGCGGTGGTTGGGCCGCTTGGCGGACCGTTGAACGGCGCCGCGCCGGCCAATGCCGCCGAAGCGGTGTCGGTGCGACTGAAATGGCTGCCCCAGGCCCAGTTCGCCGGCTTCTATGTCGCCAAGGCCAAGGGTTTCTATGAAGCCGAGGGCCTGGACATGACCATCAATCCCGGTGGTCCCAATCTGAATGCCGAGGCGTTGGTCGCCTCGGGCGCCGATACCTTCGGCCTTGGCAGCGGCACCGAAGCCGTGCTGTATGCGCGCGCCAAGGGGCTGCCGCTGGTGTGTATCGGCATGTCGCAGCAGAAGACGCCCTTCGCCTTCGTCGCCCGCGCCGCCAGCGGCATCAAGACCATCGAGGATTTCAAAGGCCGCAAGGTCGCCACCTGGTTCACCGGCCCGCAATATACCCTGTATTCGGTGCTGGCGGCGGCCAAGATCGACCAGTCGGAGCTGACGATCATGCCGCAGCCGGTGACGATGGCGCCGTTCATCGATGGCCAGTTCGATGTCGCAACCGTCACCTTCTATAATGAACTCAACACGCTGAAGGCGCAGGGCATCGATGACCTGACCGTGTTCACCCCCGATGATTATGGCGTCACCACCCAGCAGGACAGTTTTCTGGTCTCGGAAAAGGTGCTGGCCGAAAAGCCGGAGCTGGTCCAGGGTTTCCTGAACGCTACGCTCAAAGGTTGGAAATACGCGTTCGAACACAAGGATGAGGCGCTGGACATCGTCATGGCCGCGTCCGAGGGGCTGGAGCGCGGCCATCAGGCGCTGATGCTCGATGAAATCGAACGGTTGATGGTGGCCGGCCGTGCCGCCGAAGAGGGTCTGGGCGCGCTCGACATGGCCAGCCTCGAGAAGGTCCAGGCCGATCTGATCAGCTTCGGCGCGCTGAAGGAGCCGGTCGACCTGAAGGCCGCCTTCAACGAAACGGTGTGGGAGAAGGTGCCGGCCAGCGACAAGAAACTCTGATCCGATACCACGCCGCCGTCCCGCGCAGGATCTGCCTGGCACAGGGCGGCGGTTGACATTCCGGTCATCGGATACAATAGTAGCTTTATTGCATTCATAGACGCGCATGTTGCGTACAAAAGCGAGGGACTTGAGCGGTGGAGCTGGGTCTGAAAGGCAAGACGGTTCTGATCACCGGCGCATCCAAGGGCATCGGCCTTGCCGCCGCCTGGAGCTTCGCCCGTGAGGGTGCCACCCTGCATCTGGCGGCGCGATCCGGCGATGCGCTGGTTGAGGCGAAGGCGCTGATCGAGGCCGAATGCGGCGTTTCGGTCATCATCCACGCCATGGACCTGTCGAGCGACGCGCAGATGCTGGCACTGGCCGATGCCGCCGGCGATATCGACATCCTGATCAACAATGCCGGCAACATTCCTTCCGGTCCGATCGACGCCGTCGACGATGCGGCATGGCGGCGCGGCTTCGATCTGAAGGTGTTCGGCTATGTGTCGCTGACCCGGGTGGTCTATGCTCGCATGCAGACGCGTGGTCATGGCGTGATCATCAACGACATCGGCAATTCCGGTGAGAACTGGGATGCCAATTACATCGCCGGCTCCACCGGCAACGCGGCGTTGATGGCCTTCACCCGCGCGCTTGGCGGCGTGAGCCTGGATTACGGCATCCGCGTGCTGGGCGTGAACCCTGGACCGGTCGAAACCGATCGCATGGTGCGGCTGATGAAGCGGCGCGCGGTCGACATGTTCGGCGACGAAGGCCGCTGGCGCGAGCTGTTCGACCGTTATCCCGGCGGCCGCCCGGCCACGGCGGAAGAGGTCGCCGATCTGATGGTGTTTCTGGCCTCGCCGCGCGCCGGTTATGTCAGCGGCACGATCGTGACCATCGATGGCGGCATCGCCTCGCGCGGGTCGATCATCAAGGATGGCGGCCGTCGCGGGGCGGCCGCCGTCGCCCTTGAGGAGATCGAGGCGTGAGCACGCTGGACATCAAGAACGCCTATTTCGATCGGCTGTTCGCCGACGCGGACCTGAAATGGCTGGGCCAGAACACCAATCACGTGCCGATGCATCCGGCGGTTGGCGAGGCGATGCATGCGGCGATCGATGGCGAGCGCTTTCATGCCTATGCGCCGCCGGCAGGCCTTGAGGCGCTGCGCGCCGGCATCGTCGCCGATCTGGGCCTGCCCGGTGCCAGCGCCCTGGTCACCGATGGCGCGGTCGCGGCACTGGCGCTGATCTGCCGGGTGTTCTGCAAACCCGGCAGCCGGTTCGTGACCACCGATCCGGGCTGGAAATGGCCGCTGCAATTCGCGGCCCAGGCCGGTGCCGAGGTGGTGGAGATCCCGATCTGGGGCCCGGACTACAATTATCGGCTCAGCCCTGAGCGGCTGGCGGCCGAGGTCGACCACAACACCGCGATTATCTATCTGGTCGATCCCAACAACCCGCTCGGCATCACCTATACCGCCGACGAGATCGGCGCCTTCGCGGCGATCGCACGCGATGTGGGCGCCATCCTCATTCATGACAGCACCTATCGCGATTTCGCCCAGGGCCACACCCCCGCCAGCCTGATCTATCCGGAAGGCGCGGTGACGGTGGTCAGCTTCTCGAAATGGCTGGGGCTGGCCGGCATGCGCATCGGCGCGCTGGTCGCCTATCCAGACCTGATGGACAGGATCGCGCCGTTCTCCACGGCACCGCTTGGCGCCAATGTCGTGGCCCAGGCCGCCGCCCTTGCCGGGCTGTCGGTCAAGGCCGAATGGATGGCCGAGGTGCAGCGCATCCAGCGCCACAACCAGGATCTGATCAAGCAGGCGGTCGACCAATTGCCCGGCTTTTCGATGCCGGTCTATCCGTCGCATGGCAATTTCGTGGTGGTGGAATGCATCGAGGCCGGCATCCGCCCCGAAGCACTGGTTGCGGAATTCCAGACCGCAGGCATCATGATCAGGCAGGGTACCTATCACACCCCGCGTTTCGGCGACCGCTTCATCAAGGTCTCGACCAGCGTGCCGGTCGCCTGGATGGAAGCCTTCTGTGCCCTGCTGCCCGAGATGGCCGGGCGGGCGCGCAGCCGCAACGATATTCCGCCGCTGTTCTGATCCGCGTTCATCGCTCATCCAAGGTTCACACCCCCCATGCCTTATGCAACCGCCGCCGATGGCATCCGGCTTCACTATGAAGAGGCGGGATCGGGCACGCCGATCCTGTTCATCCACGAATTCGGCGGCGATTGCCGCGCCTGGGAACCGCAACTCAACTATTTCAGCCGCCGGCATCGCTGCATCACCTATTCGGCGCGTGGCTATGCGCCATCCGACATCCCCGCCGATGTCGATGCCTATTCGCAGGCGATCGCGGTCAGCGATGCGCTGGCGGTGCTCGATCATCTGGGCATTGCGCGTGCCCATATCGTCGGCCTGTCGATGGGCGGTTTCGCCACCCTGCATTTCGGCCTGATGGCGCCAGACCGGTCCTTGTCGCTCACCATAGCCGGGGCCGGCTATGGTGCCGAAAAGCAGTATGAGGATTATTTCCGGGGCGTCTCGCTGGAGGTGGCGGACCGCTTCGCCACGCTTGGCGCGGCCGAATTCTCGAAGACCTATGCGCTTGGTGCCAGCCGGGTGCAGTTCCAGAACAAGGATCCGCGTGGCTGGCAGGCCTTCGCCGACCGGCTGGCCCAGCATTCCGACATTGGGGCCGCCAACACCATGCGCGGCGTTCAGGCGCAGAGGCCCTCGATCTATGATCTGGAAGACCAGATCCGCGCCTGTGTGGTGCCGGCGCTGATCATGGTCGGCGATGAAGACGATCACTGCCTTCAGCCGGGCATCTTCATGAAGCGCTGCCTTCAGGCATCGGGTCTGGCGGTGCTGCCCAAGACCGGCCACACGCTCAATCTTGAGGAACCGGCGCTATTCAACCAGCTTCTCGCCGAGTTCATCGCCATGGTCGAGGCCGGGCGCTGGACGCCGCGCGATCCACGCGCCGAGGCTGGCCAGATCATGAAAACCACGTGAGGCGATGATGGCGGGCGATGGCGGGCTGATCGGCGGCGGTGCGGCGCCCGGATCCGATGACGACGACAACGCCTGGCGTCGCCGTACCGACTGGCGCCGCGAGCAGGGAGATGAGCAGATGCCGGTGGGGCAGCAGATCACCGAGGCGGCGGAGCGCGTGGTCGGCCATGTCTCGGCCGACAGGTTGTGGCAGCGTCATATGGACCTGGCCCGGTTCGGCGCCCGCGAGGATGGCGGGGTCGACCGTCAGGCGCTGTCGGCGGAAGAGATCGCCGCCCGCCAACACCTGATCGCGATCGTTCGTGCCCGCGGCCTGGGCGTCGCGACCGATCCGGCCGGCAATCTGTTTATTCGGCTGGCGGGCCGCGAACCGCATCTGCCGCCGGTTCTGTCGGGCTCGCATATCGACAGCCAGCCCACCGGCGGCCGGTTCGACGGCATCTTCGGCGTGCTGGCGGCCCTGGAGGTTCTGGAAGCGCTCCGCGACAGCGGCCATCAGCCCCGGCGCAGCATCGAGGCGGTGGCCTGGATGAACGAGGAAGGCTCGCGCTTCGCCCCGGGCATGATGGGCTCGGAAGCCTTTGCCGGCGTGCGACCGCTGGACGAAATTCTGGCAGTGGCTGATGCCGATGGTTGCAGCGTCGCCGAGGCGCTGGCACAGGTGAACGCGGCCTTCCCCGATGTGCCGGTGCGCGAGCTGGGCATGCCGGTCGAAGCTTATGTCGAAGCCCATATCGAACAGGGGCCGGTGCTGGAGGCGCAAGGCCGCGCCATCGGCGCCGTCACCGGCATTCAGGGCAAGCAGACCTTCCGCGTCACCGTGACCGGAGAGGAGGCCCATGCCGGCACGAAACCCATGGCCGAACGCCGCGATGCGCTGATCGCCGCCAGCGCCATGGTCCAGCGGCTGCACGGCATCGCGCGCGCGGCCGATGATGCGCTGATGTTCACGGTCGGCCGGTTCATCGTCTCACCCAACGCGCCCTCTGTGGTGCCGGCACGGGTGGTGTTCTCGATCGATCTGCGTCATTTCGACAGCGCCGTGGTGCGGCGCTTCGGCGATGCCGTCGCCGGCCTTTGTGCCGAACTGGCCCAGGGCTGTACGGTGCAGGTGGAACGGCTGGTCGATGCGCCGTCGCTGATCTTTCCCGACAGCCTCCGCCGCCGCACCCGCGACATCGCCGCCGTGCTCGGCCATGCCGCCATGGATCTGCCATCGGCGGCGGGGCACGATGCCCGCCATCTGAATGCGGTCGCCCCCTCGGCGATGATCTTCATCCCCTGTCACCAGGGGATCAGCCATCACCCCACCGAGCGGGCGGCGCCGGCGGATATCCACGCCGGCGCCCGGGTGCTGGCGGCCCTGCTGGTGGAGCTTGCAGGGTAGGAGGCAGGAGGCAGGGCGGCGTGGCGGGGCAGGGGATCAGGCCAGCCACGCCTTGATCACCAGCCCCACCGCCATGGTCACACCCACACCGGCGGCCCACAACCCCACGAACCACATCCATTGCCGTGCGCGGGGCCATTGCCGCGCATGTGGCCAGTGGCGCGTTTTCCTGTCGGCCATCAATGATACCCCTCATGGCCGGTCTTGCCGCGGAATACCCAATAGGCATAGCCGGTATAGGCCAGGATGATCGGGATCAGCACCACCGCGCCGACCAGCATGAAGATCAGGCTGTCATCGGGGGCGGCGGCCTGCCAGATGGTCACCGCCTGCGGTACCACATGCGGGAAGATGCTCACCCCCAGCCCGATCAGCCCCAGGGTGAAGAAGGCCAGCGCCATCAGGAACGGCATGAATTCCCAGCCGCGCCGCAGACCGATGAAGAACACCACCGTGCAGATCAGCACCAGCAGCGGCACCTGCGCCGTGAACAGCACCCGCGGCCACGCGAACCACGCCTCGTAATAGGCGCCCGACAGGAAGGGGGTCGCGGCGCTGACCGTGGCCATGCAGATCAGGGTCACGATGCCCAGATTGCGGGCGAGCGTATAGCATTTCAACTGCAGCACGCCGTCGGTCTTCATGATCAGCCATGTGGCGCCCAGCAGGGCATAGCCGATAACCAGGCTTGCCCCCACCAGCAGGCTGAACGGGGTCAGCCAGTCCCACCAGCCGCCGGCATAGGCGCGGCCTTCCACGGCGATGCCCTGCAACAGCGCGCCCAGTGTCACGCCCTGCGCGAAGGTCGCCACGATCGATCCGGCGGTGAAGGCGATGTCCCAGGTGCGGCGATGGCGGGGGTCGCGCCAGCGGAACTCAAAGGCGACGCCCCGGAAGATCAGCCCCAGCAGCATGGCGATGATCGGCGCATACAGGGCCGGCAGCACGATGGCATAGGCCAGCGGGAAGGCGGCCATCAGCCCGCCGCCGCCCAGGACCAGCCAGGTTTCGTTGCCGTCCCAGACGGGGGCCACCGTGTTCATCACCCGGCTGCGCTCCGGCCCCGGCTTGAAGCCGGGGAACAGGATGCCAAGGCCCAGATCGAAGCCATCCATCACCACATAGGCGAACACCGCGAAGGCGATGACGAAGGCCCAGATGGTCGGCAGGTCGAAGAAACCGGTCATCGCCGTGGCCCTCCCTCATGGGTTCCATGCTGGCCGCCGATCGCCCGGCCGGTGCTGACCGAACTGGCTGGCGTGATGCCGGCCGCGCGTACCGGTGGCTGGGCGTCGTCTTCCATGTCGCCGGCGGGGCCGGTGATCTGCGGCGGCTTGGCCATCAGCTTCAGGATATAAATCGTGCCGGCGCCGAAGACGATGAAATAGACCAGGATGAAAGCCAGCAGCGACGCCGCCACCGCCGGCGCATCCAGTGGCGAGGCCGATTGCGCGGTTCTCAACAGGCCATAGACCGTGAAGGGCTGGCGGCCGACTTCCGTGGTCACCCAGCCCGCGATCACCGCCACGAAACCGGCCGGCCCCATCAGCAGCGCGAAGCGGTGCAGGGGCCGCGACTGATGCAGATTGCCGCGCAGCCGCGCCAGCAGGCCGAAGCCGCCCAGGGCCAGCATCAGGAAGCCCAGCCCGACCATGATCCGGAACGACCAGAACACGATCGGCACATAGGGCCAGTCCGCCCGGTCGACCGTCTCCAGCCCGTCGAGCGGCGCATTCAGATCGTGCTTCAGGATCAGCGACGACGCCTTGGGGATCGAGATTTCATAGTCGACCGTCGCCCGTTCCTGATCGGGAATGCCGAACAGGATCAGCGGCGCGCCGTCGGGATGGCTCTGGAAATGGCCCTCCATGGCCATCACCTTGGCCGGCTGATGCTCCAGCGTGTTCAGGCCGTGCATGTCGCCGGCGAAGATCTGGATCGGCGCCGCCACCATCACCAGCCCCATGGCCATCGAGAACATCACCCGAGCGCCCTCATTGGCCCGATCGCGGAGCAGATGCCAGGCACCCACGGCGCCCACCACCAGGGCCGTGGTCAGATAGGCGGCCAGAACCGTGTGCACCAGACGATAGGGGAAAGACGGGTTGAAGATGATCTCCAGCCAGCTTTCGGGCACGAACTGGCCGACCTCGTTGATCGAGAACCCGGCCGGCGTCTGCATCCAGCTATTGGCCGACAGGATCCAGAAGGCCGAAATGAAGGTGCCGACGGCCACGGCCAGGGTTGCTGCGAAATGCAGCCCGCGTCCCACCCGGTTCATGCCGAACAGCATCACGCCCAGGAAGCCGGCTTCCAGGAAGAAGGCGGTCATCACCTCATAGGCCATCAGTGGCCCGATCACCGGCCCGGCCTTGTCGGAAAACACCGACCAGTTGGTGCCGAACTGGTACGACATCACGATGCCCGAGACAACGCCCATGCCGAAGGCCAGGGCGAAGATCTTCAGCCAGTATTTGAACAGCCCCAGATAGACGTCGCGGCCGGTCTTCAGCCACAGCGCCTCCAGCACCGCCAGATAGCTGGCAAGGCCGATCGAGAAGGCCGGAAAGATGAAATGGAACGACACGGTGAACGCGAACTGGATGCGGGCCAGCAGCACAGCGTCTGCCTGTTCAAACATCGCGCGCGCCTCCCCATCGGCCGGCCGGCGTGGCGCGGCGGCGCCGTTTCCGGTCCTCCGGGCTGGCTGATGTGGCTGCCATGGCTCATCTCCTCGGACACAGTTTCCGGTGCAGGTGTCTTGGGCGACCTGTCGGACGATCTCGGTGGTTTATGGACGCAGCAGGAACAACCACCTGACGCGGGTTAAGGTTGCGCGCGTCAGCGTTCCGGCAATGGCGACAACTCCGCGCATCCGGTTGCGGCCATGCAACCACTGCCGGGGCGCGGGCTCAAGCGTTCCAGTGTCGCAGGATCGAACCCCGGTTACCGATCGCCTGCGCGCGCATGCCGATATGGCCCGTCGCGGCGATTGGCGCGTAAGCCCTTCTCTTGGCCGGGGATCAGCGCGTGCAATGCGGCACGATATCGCCAAGGAGCGCCACCGGGGGCCATGGTCCCGGTGCGACATGGGTGTGCGTCCTGCGGCAGAAGGCCGCGCGCGCTCAGGCGTCGTGCGCGCTCAGGGGCCGCGCGGTGCGAACAGGATGATCGCCGCGCCGGCCAGACACATGGCACCGCCCGTCACATCCCAGCGGTCGGGGCGCGATCCTTCCGCCACCCACATCCAGATCAGTGACGACAGGATATAGATCCCGCCATAAGCGGCATAGGCGCGCCCGGCGAAAGCGGCGTCGACCCGGGTCAGCAGCCATGCGAAGGCGATCAGGCTGATCTCGCCCGGCACCAGCCACAGCGCGCTGCGATCCAGCGCCCCCCGTCCAGCCGCGTCCCCCGTGCCCATGTCCAGAAGGCGAAGCAGCCGGCAATCTCGGCCATGGCGGCCAGGGCATAGATCAGGATGGCCTTCATATGGCCTCTGTGCCGCCATCGCGCCGATAGCGGCCGGGGCTGACCCCGGTCCATTTGCGGAAGGCGCGATGGAAGGACGAGGGATCGGCGAAACCGGCGGCGGCGGCGGCATCGGCGACGCTGGCCGCCGGGTCGCGCAGCACCTCTGTGGCGATGTCCAGGCGCAGCGCGTCCTTGATGCTGCGATAGCTCTGGCCTTCCGCCGCCAGCCGGCGATGCAGGGTCGCCGTCGACACGCCGAAATCGGCCGCCAGCCGGTCGATATCCGGCCAGTCGTCGGGGTGGCGGTCGCGCAACTGGTGGCGCACCCGCACCAGCCAGGCATCGGCGTTACGATAACGCACCAGAATATTGCCCGGCGCCTGCTTCAGAAACCGGGTCAGCGAGCGGCGCGACCGGTCGACCGGCATCTCCAGCAGGCTGGCGGCGAACACCAGCCGGCTGACCGGCTGGCCGAAGCGCAGGTCATCGCAGAACAGCCGCCGGTAATCGTCGATATAGACCGGCGCCTTCGCCCGGATGTCGACGTGCTGGATGGCGATCCGCCGGCCGATCAGCCAGCAGGCGGCGCCATGCAGCATCAGCCAGATGGTGAAATCGGCGAAGGCACGCGGCGGGCCGGCATCGGTGGGCTGTGCCGACGCCGTCGCGGCTGCCATTGCCGACGGACGCCGGCCGCGCATCACCAGCTCGGCCTGATCGCCATGGCGCAGCAGGCGCAGATCCACGCCGTCGAAGGCCAGCATCAGAAACCGGGTCATGATCCGGAAGGCGGCGGCCAGATCGGGTGCCTTGCGCGCGGCGGCGCACATGAAGCCAAAACTGCCGCGTTTCAGCCGCCTTGGGTTCATCGCGAAGAATTCATCATCCAGCAGCAGGGTCAGGCCACGCCACAGCATGGCATACTGATCGGTCGTCACGCGGGCGCCGGGCCGCGTCAACGCCACCGGATCGATGCCGGCGGCCCGCAGAACCGGCCCCGTGTCCAGCCGCCGCAGATGGGCGCCGGCCAGGGCCTCGGCCACCAGATAGGCCGAAATGCTGCCGGGCGGCACAGCGGCCGGCTTCCCGCCCGGGCCCCCGGTCTTTCGCCCATCCGCCTCCCGCCCCTCGGTCGCCCACATCCTGGTCATGCGCCGCCATTCATCTGCCCCGTTCAGGGCATAAACCGAACCGCGCGCGCCGTAAAGGTCGATGATCGATGCGCGATGCGGTCAGGCGACCGGAGCGGCAAAATGGCGTTGCCGTCGCTCAGCCGCGATTGCGTGGCAGCGGGCAGGTCTCGCCGCAATCCGCCACCCCGGGCATCAGATAGCGCAGGCAGCAGACCTTGCGGGCATAGCTGGCGGTTGCGCCGCTGGACGGCTGCAACAGCATGTCGAACATCGGATTGGCAGCGCCAGAGGGCAAAGTGGGGGTTTCGATCAGCAGCCGGCGCGTCGCCTGTGCGATGCTGGCAATGTCGGCGGTGTCGTTGACGGCGGTGTCGTTGGCGGCCTCGGCCGCGGTTTCCATCGCCCAGATCAGCCGCACGGCCGCGTTGCACCACAGCAGCCTGGGTGCCAGCCGGACCGTATGGCTGACGGTGTCGACCAGCGGTGTCATATGGTTTTCGATCAACTCGACGATCACGCCCGAGGGGTCGCGATCGGGCAGGGCGGCGCCCGGATCGTCCAGCCGCATCGCCACCGGCAGGCCGTTATCGCCGATCACCCAGCGCACGTCATCCAGCCCCACCGCCAGCCGCCGCCCGGCCAGCATGGCGCCGGCCACCACCGGCACGGCGATGATCGCGAAATAGAATTGCGACCACAGCGATGCCGCACCCCGCCGGGCCGCCGGTGCCGCAGCACTGCCGCCGGCGCGGCGGATCATCATCTCGCCCAGATCCTCGCCCGCGATCAGCGCCCGGGCGCTCACTGCCGGGCGCGTGTCCTCCGGCCCCGCGACCATGCCGCGGAAACGGTCGAACGGTCCGCTGAAGGCGGGGTCCAGGGCTGGATGCATCGGCCGTGATCCTTGGGCGGCGACAGAACATCCATATTGATATTGATAATCACTCGCAATATCAACGGCAAAACCGGCGACTGCACGGGTTGCCATGCGATCATGGTTCAGTCCGTGGCATCATCCCGCAGGCTGATCGCGTCGACCCGGTCGGGATAGAACGCCAGATGATCCCTGATTGCTGCAACCGCGTCATGGGGCGCTTCATAGCTCCAGACCGCATTGGTCGCGGCGGTACCGCCGGCGGGGATGCTGTAATAGGACGCCTCACCCTTGTAAGGGCACCAGGTGGTGTGGTCGGTGCGGCTGAGTGCCGCCATGTCGACATCGGCGCGCGGCACATACAGCACCGCCGGATAGCCGGCTTCCCGCAGCGACAACGCCTTGCGGCTGTCGGCGACCACCTGGCCCGCAATGGTGACGACCGCCCGGCCGGCGGCGGGCGCGATGGTGATCGGATGGTCGGGACCGGGCTGAAGAACGGTACGATCGGTTATGACGGCACGACTTCCGGTTGAAGGGGGTGGTGTGATGCCAGACATGGCGGGCATCACGCCGGATCGCCGCCCCGCGGGGCGCGGCGGCCTTAGAACGCGGTGTTGTGGGCCACGAACTTGGTGTTGAGATAAGCCTCGATCGCCTCGCTGCCACCTTCGGACCCGTGACCACTTTCCTTGATCCCGCCGAACGGCACTTCCGGCAGCGCCAGCGCACCCTGATTGATCGAAATCATCCCGCTTTCGATATCGGCCGACAGATTGGCGGCGGTGCGCGCCGAGCTGGTATAGGCGTAAGCGGCCAGCCCATAAGGCAGGCGGTTGGCCTCGGCGATCAGCGCGTCGTAGTCGCTGAAGGTGGTCACCGGCACCACCGGGCCGAAGGGTTCCTCGTTCATGATCCGGGCTGAGAGCGGCACCCCGGTCAGCACGGTGGGCTTGAAGAAATAGCCGGTATTGCCAATGCGCTCGCCGCCGGTGCGCAGCGTGGCGCCACTGGCCAGCGCGTCGGCGACCAGCGCCTCCATGGCGTCGACCCGGCGGCTGTTGGCCAGCGGCCCCATCTGCACGCCGTCATCCAGGCCGTTGCCGACCTGGAGTGCGGCGGTGGCCTGGGTGAAATCGTCGACGAAACGGTCGGCCACCGCCTCGTGGACCAGGAAGCGGGTCGGCGACACGCAGACCTGACCGGCATTGCGGAATTTCTGCGCGGCCAGCGCCCTGGCGGCGCGGCTGGCATCGACATCGTCGAACACGATCGCCGGGGCATGGCCGCCCAGTTCCATGGTGGCAAGCTTCATATGCTGGCCGGCCAGCGCCGCCAGTTGCTTGCCGACCGCGGTCGAGCCGGTGAACGAGATCTTGCGGATCACCGGATGCGGGATCAGATAGGCCGAAATCTCGGCCGGCACGCCATAGACCAGATTGACCACGCCTGCCGGCAGCCCGGCATCGACATAGGCGCGGACCAGTTCGGCGCAGCTTGCCGGGGTTTCCTCAGGGCCCTTGACGATGATGGTGCAGCCGGCGGCCAGCGCCGCCGAAACCTTGCGCACCACCTGGTTGATCGGGAAATTTCACGGCGTGAAGGCCGCCACCGGCCCCACCGGCTCCCGCGTCACCAATTGCTGGGTGCCGGCGAAACGGGGCGGCACGATCCGGCCATAGGCGCGGCGGGCTTCCTCGGCGAACCACTCGATGATGTCGGCGGCGGCCATGGTCTCGGCCTTGGCCTCGGCCAGCGGCTTGCCCTGTTCCAGGGTCATGATCCGGGCGATGCTGTCGGCGCGATCGCGCAGCAGGCCGGCGGCCTTGCGCATCAGCTTCGACCGGTCATAGGCCGGAACCTTGCGCCAGGTCTTGAACGCGCGGTCGGCCGCCTCCAGCGCCCGGTCCAGATCGGCGGTGGTCGCATGGGCGACCCGGCCGATTTCCGCGGCCGTCGCCGGGTTCAGAACCGCCTCGTCGAAGCCGGTGCTGCCGGCGGTCCAGGCGCCGTCGATGTGGAGGCTGGTATTCGGGTACATGGGTCAGGTCGCTCCTTGGGGCGGGACGGGTCCGGGGGAATGATGGTGTGCGGGATCGGGGCAGGTCAGCCGGTGGTGACCGGTGCCGGTTCAGGACAGGTGAGACTGGTTGGGGCCGAGACAACCCGGTTGCGGCCACCATGCTTGGCATTATACATCGCCCGGTCGGCGGCATCGATCAGCCGGCCGTAATCGGGATGGCCATCGAACACCGCGATCCCGATCGACGCGGTGATCGTGATATGGGCGCCGCCGCTCAGGGTGACATCGGTCGCGGCGATGGCCGCGCGCAGGCGTTCGGCCATCTCGCGCGCGGCGGCATCATCGGTCTCGACCGCCACCACCAGAAATTCCTCGCCACCATAGCGGAACACGATGTCGCTGCCACGGCATGTGCCCAATATCGTCTCGGCCGCGCGGCGCAGGGCGGCGTCGCCGGCGCTGTGGCCATGGGCGTCGTTGATCGCCTTGAAATGATCCAGATCGATCATGATCAGCGCGAAGGGGCGCTTGCGGCGCAGCGCCAGGGCGATCTCACGGTTCAGGATCGCGGGCAGGAAGCGCCGGTTCAGGGTGCGGGTCAGGGCGTCGCGGCCGGCCTCGATGCCGATCAGCCCCTCGAAGGCCTGTTTCAGCACGAACTGGATCTCGCCCACCGCTCCTTGCAGGGCGCCGAGCCCGGCCGCGATATCGCCGGCGGTGGCGCGCGCGTCATCGATCTCCGGCAGAATCCGGCCGTCGATGGCCTGCATCAGCCGGGCCACCTGGTCCAGAACCGGCAGGCCCTCGAACATGATGCTGCCGCGATGATGGAACCACAGGCCGAATTCCGACCGGCCGATCGCGGGCAGGGCGGCACCCGTCGCGGCACCGGCGACATGGGCGCCGCCGGCCAGCGCCAGAAGCACGGTCTGATTCCATTCCAGCAGAGCGGCGCGCTGGCTCTCCCGCTCAAGGGTCAGATCCTGGCTCAGAAAGAACAGCCGATAGGCTTCCTCATTGCGCGTCTCGCGCTTCAGGTCGGATACGAAGGCGGTGTTCATCAGCTCGATGGCGATATCCATCACCGTCTCGATATGGACCAGCGCCTGAACCAGCCGGTCGCGATCGTCCAGCGACGCCGCCAGCCGGCCCGCCAGCCCGGCCTTGATCAGTCGCGCGCCGCGCCCGACCAGATGGATCGGCACGCGGACCCGGGCATGGACCTCGCCGATATGGCGCTGGATCGCGGCCATGGTGTCGAAATCGGGCAGGGGCTCGGCCGCGAACAGGCGGCACAGCCAGCCGGCCAGCGAGGCGCGCAGCCGCGTGCGGACCAGATCATGCGACAGCAACGGGGCTGCTTCCGGATCGGCCAGCAGCACGCGATAGAAATCACCGGCCAGATCGTCGGCCGCATCCGCCACCAACTCCGCCAGATGAAGGCGCAAATCGCCGTCGAATGCCGCCTGCGCCCGCCGCCAGTCGCGGCCGCCGGCGGCTGACGGGCCGTCGCGGTCGCCGGCCGGGGTGCCGGTCATGTCAGGTATGGGATCGTCCATTTGGGCGCGGACCGCCTCCTCAACGCCATCGGTCGCGGGCCGTTCTGGCTCCGGACCGGCGCATGATGGGACGGGACAGCGCCGACGGCAAGCCCTGGCTGGGTCTGGTCGGAAGGCTCAGGGCGTATCGTTGGCCATCCGGTCGGCCAGCCGGTTGGCCAGATCGTCGATCGCCGCCTCGGCGCGGGTGAGCGACGCGCGCAGCCGGTCATCGCCGAATTCGTCATACTCCACCGCCACACCGGCGGTATCGGTCAGGCCGATATAGCCGAGCGGCGCCGCCAGCCCGCCCTCGACATGGTTCAGATGGGCGATCCGCTCGCCGGGGTCATAGCCGAAATCCCCGCGCGCGCTGACGATCACCAGCCGCTTGCCGGGGGGCAGCATCGGCCAATAGGGCTCCGCGCCCCGGCCGCGATCGAAGCCGAAGGTGACGCCGACCCGCACGATATTGTCGATCCAGGCCTTCAGTGTCGCGGGCAGACCGAAATTATACATCGGCGCGCCGATCACCAGAACATCGGCGGCCAGCAGCTCGGCGACCAGCCGGTCGCTTTCGGCCAGCGCGTCGCGCATCGCGGCGGTGCGGGTGGCAGGTGGCGTGAAGGCGGCGGCCACCCAGGCGCCATCCACCGGCCGGGGCGGTTCTGCCGCGACATCGCGGTAGCGCAGGGTGTCCTTGGCCCGGCTGGCCTGCCAGCGGGCGGCAAAACGCGCGGTCAGCCGGCGGGTGTGGGAGCCATGCGGGTCTATACCCGAGCGACCGGCGCGGGCGCTGGCGTCGATCTGAAGCAGGGTTGCCATGACAGGGGGCCTTTCCGTGAGGGTGATGGCCGCGCATGGATGTGACAGGATCAGTCATCCCGATGCGGCGGCGGCTTCACGGGCAAGCAATAGGCTGATAGAACCGGTCCGGCAAAATCGGATCCCTCACCCGACGGATGAGACAGGCTCAGCCATGACCAGCCGCCCGGAACCGCCGGCACCGATGCCGCGCAAGCTGCCACCGCTGGGCGCCCTGCGCGCCTTCGAGGCTGCGGCCCGCCGGCTGAGTTTCCAGAAGGCCGCCGATGAACTGGCCGTCACGCCCACCGCGATCAGCCATCAGATCCGCCTGCTGGAAGACAGCCTGGGCGTGGCGCTGTTCATCCGCCATGTCCGGCGGGTGTCGTTGACCATGGCCGGGCTGACGCTGTTTCCGGCGGTGCGCGACGGGCTGGACGGCATGGCGACGGCGGTTGCCGCCCTGCGGCCGCCGCCCGTGACACATCCCGTGCTGACCCTGTCGGCGACCACCCTGTTCACCGGGCGGCGGCTGATCCCGGCCCTGGCCCGCTTCCGCGCCCGCCACCCCGACATCGATCTGCGCCTGCACGCGACCGAGGCGATCGCCGATCTTGAGGCGGGTGCCGCCGATGCGGCGGTGCGCTATGGCACCGGGCCGTTTCCGGGGCTGGTATCGCTGCATCTGTGCGACGATGCCTTCGGCGTGCTGGCAAGCCCGAGGCTGGGGCTGCGGTGCCCGCGCGATCTCGCCGGCACCACGCTGTTGCATGTCGACTGGCATCACCGGAGCCCCGATGCCCCCGGCTGGTCGCATTGGCGGCGGCTGGCCGGGGCATCATGGCTCGACACCGGCCGGGGGCTTCGCTTCACAGATGACGGCCATGCCCTTCAACTGGCCATCGCGGGTGAGGGCGCGCTGATCGGCAGTCTGGTTCTGTTGCGCGACGAGCTGGCGAGCGGCGTGCTGGTCCAGCCCTTCGGCCCGTTGATCCCCGGCGCCGGCTATCATCTGGTGGCGACACCGGCGCGCATGGCATCACCAGAGGTTCAGGCGCTGCGCGACTGGCTGAGCGCCGCTTGCACCGCCGCGTGACCCCGGGCGGGGCTGGCCGCCTGTGCCGTGTCAGACATGGCCATCGACAATGCCGATCACGCGCATCAGATGATGCAGCCGGCCGGCGATGCCCGATGCGGTCTCCACCGGCACACCGACCATATGGCGGTATTCCCAGGGGTGGATCACCGTCAGCGATTCCTGAAGGCAGGCGTGGATCACACACAGTTCCTGCTCGGACAATGCCAGGGTGAGCGTGCCTTCAGTGGCGCGGGACAACTCCATGGCGGGCCTCCCTATTTTGGCGCGGGCGGCCCGATATGACAGCCGCATCACCAGCCTAGCACCACCAGTGCCGCTGTCCACGGCACCCGATCCCGCGATGGCGCCAAATCGGCAGCCGCTTCGATTTGTCACGGCCCGGCCCGTGGCTCGTGGCCGACGCCAATAACGAAACAGGTTTCGTGCAGGCCGCCTGTCGCAAAATCACTAACGGTATCCGGCTATACAGCCTAGGCTTACCCAAAATATAGTAAGCCGGTTTTGCCGGCGTGGGGCGCACCGTAAAGGGAATTGCATACCATGATCCGTCGCATCCTCCTCGTTGCAGCCGATGCATCCGAAGAGTCGTTTCAGGCCAGCCGCTGGGGTAGCCACCCCCTGGGTCTGATGTACATTGCCGCGGCGGCGCGCGAAGCCTTTCCCGAGACCGAGATCCGGATCTTTCAGACGCTGACCAGCCGCGACTATGAAACGGCGTTGCCGCAGGTTCTGCGTGAGTTTCAGCCGGATCTGATCGGCTTGCGGGCGCTGTCGTTCTTCCGTGACCAGTTCACGGCGCTGAGCCGGATCATCAGGCACACGCTGCCCGGGCGACCGATCATTGGTGGTGGGCCACATGTGTCCTCGGCCTATGATCAATTGCTTGAGGCGGGCGAGATCGATCTTGCGGTGATCGGCGAGGGCGAGGAGACGTTTTCGGCCCTGCTCACCATCCTGAACCGTGGTGAGCCGATGCCGGTCGATCTGGTCGGCACCGCGGCCCTGGTCGACGGCAAGGTGCTGCGGAACGAGAAGCGGGTCCGGATCAGGGATCTGGACGCGGTGCCCCTGCCGGCTATGACCTGATCGATCTTGATCAGTACCGCGGGATCAGCAACGCGGCCCACGTGCCGCCATCGCATTGCGGCTATATCGAAACGTCGCGCGGCTGCCCGTATCGCTGTTTCTATTGCCATATCGCGGCGGAGAAGGCGACGCATCAGCGCTCACCCGACTCTGTGGTCCACGAGATGCGCAAGCGCCGCGATGACCACGGTATCACGTCGTTCATGTTCGTCGACGACATCTTCAACTTCCCGCAGCCCCGCGCCAAGGCGGTGCTGCGCAAGATCGCGGCCGAGCTGCCGGGCATGCGCTTGCACTTCCCGATCGGGCTGCGCGCCGATCAGATGGACGAGGAGATGCTGGATCTGTTCGAGGCAGCCGGCACGGTGATGATGTCGCTGGCCGTCGAGACGGTCACGCCCCGGCTGCAACGCTTCATCGGCAAGAACCTGAAGATCGACCGCGCGCAGAAGATGATCGATGCCGCGTCCAGGCGTTTCATCTGCACGACCTTCTTTATGGCCGGGTTCCCCTCCGAGACAAAGGAAGAGATGCGGGCGACGATCGATTATGCCGCATCCTTCGATCATTTGTGCGATCCGACATTGAATATTGTGCGTGTGTTCCGCGATACCTTGCTGTGGACGCATCTGGATCCCACGCCGGAACAGGCGCGGCGTCTGGATGGACAAACCAGCATGCGCACCACGCCGCGCATGTTCACCACGGATCCGTTCGTGTTCTATGGCGATATCTTCGATCGGGACAAGGTTCCCCTGACGTCCGACGATATCGCCGAACTGCGGATTGAATGGTTGCAGAAGGTCCAGTTCAATCCACAGCGGATCGTCAACAGTTACGAGATGATGCGACGCTTCCTTGATGAGGAGGATGTCGCGCGCACCTATCAGTCATGGCTGAATGACGAGCGCTTCACCATGCGCAAGATGCAGCGTATGCTTGAATTCGGCCGGGCGCAGATCAACAGGAATCCACCCGCGATCCGTCAGCCGGCGCCGACGCGGTTGAAGATGACCGCGTGATGTCGATCCGGCTGACGGTCATCCGGCGATCGTGATCGGGAAGTCGGGTGGCGTGACATGATCCGCCACCCGCAGTCGCCAGACGGTTGCATCGGCCGGAAGGTCCGGGGCGCCGGCTGCCAGGGGCCATGCATCATGGGGCGCGGCCGTGAAACCGAGCGCGGCGTAGTGGCCGGCGACCATGGCGTTGCGACCTGAGGGCAGGTACAGACCTGTGAGCGTGGTGATGTGTCGCGCGCGCGCGCATGCGGCGAGCTTCGCCAGGACCGCCATCTCGACCTGACGGTTCAGCACCCGGCAGCTCATCAGCCAGGTGTCGATCGCCCAGATCCGGTCGATATCACCGCGGGTGTGGGCGCGGCAGATCACGACCGAGATGATACCGGCGTCGCCAAAGGTGTCGCGCAGGCGAATACAGAAGGCCGTCGTGTCCCCTGCCGCTTCCATTGCGGCGAGCGCTGCCGCGTCATAGCGCCGTGTCGTCAGATTGAACTGGTTCGACCGGCTGATAAGCTGCGCCGCGCGTCCACGTGATGCGGCATCGACAACTGTCATCTCGATCCGCGTGTCCAATGCGCGCAGATAGGCTTGAAAATCGCCGAGCCTGAGATGGCCCGACCGCGCCATGCGGGTATAGTGCCCGGCCCGGATGTGATCCTCCTCGGACACGGTGACCGCCTCGAAATAGCCGGCGGCGAGCAGGCGGTCGGGGACCGAGGCCGGATCGTCGGGCAGCTCGGGCACGGCAACCTGGGGCAAGGCCTCGCGCACCTGCCGACGCTCCGCCGGATTGTCGTCGAGCAGGACGAGCGCATCGACGCCCCATTCCAGGCGGGCGGCGATGTCCTCGACCTGTGTGGCCTTGTCGCGCCGGTCGGCGACGAAAACAGCGATGTCGCTCTCGCGCAGCAGCATGTCGGGATGATCGCGAAACGCCTTGCGGGCGACATGTTCATCATTCTTGCTCGACACGGCCAGCACCACGCCGCGCCGGCGCAGGTCCAATGCCAGCCGCTGCACCGACAGGAAGGCCTCGCCCACGGGGTCACCCTGACCGATCACGATCGCCTCTGGCCCGTCGTCGCCGATCACGCCGCCCCACAGCGTGTCGTCGAGGTCAAGGATCAGGCATCGTCGGGCAAGGCCGGCACGGGCGGCGGCGATCCGCGCGACGTGATCGGCATAGAGCGGCAGCATCGTGGTTGAGATGGCGCTTTTCGACCAGTGCCATTGGCGCGGGTCGTGCCAATTGGCGGTGCCCACGGTCTCGGCCAACGCCGCCAGGTCGAACAGAACGGCATTATTGGCCTCGGCCCAGTCAATGAGCCACTGGTTGACCTGATCGATGCGCCGGCGCGCCGACAACGCCGTCCGCCGATCGAAATGACCGAAGAGTGCCGCGGGCATCTGCGGCAGTGTCTGGACCATGATCGTGGCACCGGTCGTGGCGGCGGCGCGATCATGCAGCATCGCCAGATGCGCCAGAACCAGATCAAGCGCGTGGCCCGATGTGTCGGGGGCGCCGTCCTCGGGCCAGTGGGGCAGTCGCCGCCGGTCCAGCGACAGCAGAACCAGGTCCGGGGCCGCGCGGAACACGGCGGCTCCCGGATCATTCAGCGTGGCTGGTATCTGGTTGTCGGGCGCGACGCTCACCCTGATGTCGAGGCCATGACGCAGACCCGCGACCCGGATCGCATCGGGCAGGAATGCGCTGGTGGTGTCGGACAGGATGGCGAGCCGCAGCGCGCGGAAGGCGGGTGCCGGATCGTCGTCACCGATCAGCCGGTCGGCCAGACGGGCAAGCGGCGCCATCTGGGGCAGGGACAGGCGGTGGGTGGCAAGCCGGCGCAGCGCAAGCAGCCCTTCCGCCCGTGAACGGCCGGCGGCAGCGTCGACCAATGCCAGTTCCGGCCGCAGGCGACCGGGCAGGGCCGGAAGCCATGGCAGGGCGTCGAGGGTGTCGCTGGTCATCCTCCATCCTTCTGTGTCGAGGCCTTCTGTGTCGAGGCCTTCTGTGTCGAGGCCTTCTGTGTCGGGAGCCGGTATCCTATGATCGGGTGACGCAGCACCGGACCGATTGGATGTCGAACGCGATGAACCTAGCCCAGCTTGCCACCATCTCGCCTGCCCTCGCGGATATCGTCGATGCCGTGCTGGTGGTCTGGCCTGAGCATGAGGCGTTCCTGCATCGGCGCTTTCGCGGAGAGACGCCGGAGCGCATCGCCGCGCTGGACCCGGTCGCGACGGCGATCCGCGCGATCTGTGGCGCCTCGCTCGGCGGCTTTGCCGATGGTTATCGCCGGATGTGCGGGATGATCAACGATGAGGAGCTTCATTTCCGCCGGACAGGTGGCTACCGTTTGCAGCGTTTCGCCGAGGTCGAGGCGCTTATCTATGCTGATCCTGAAGAGATGCGTCCGTATCTGGATGGCATCCTGTTGTCGCAGGTGTTGTGGCGCAATCATGCCGATGCGATCGTGCTCTATCGCGCGGTTTTCCTGGCGGGGAGCCGACCGGGCTGTCGCCACCTGGAGATCGGACCCGGACACGGGTTGCTGCTGGCGCTGGCGGCGGCCGATCCGGCATGCGGCGCCATCTCGGGTTGGGATGTCAGCCCGACCAGCCTTGCCCGCAGCGCCCAGGCGCTTGAATGCCTGGGTCTGGCAAAACCGGTGGAGCTTGTGACCGTGGATATCGGCGACCCGGACGCGCGGCCGGATGCGGGCTTTGACAACATCGTGCTGAGCGAGGTTCTGGAGCATCTGGAACGGCCCGATCTGGCGCTGGAGACGATCCGCGATCTTCTGGCGCCTGGAGGGCGGGCATTCCTGAATGTTCCGGTCAACAGCCCGGCACCGGATCATATCTATCTGTTCGAGACCCCTGAGGCGGTGGTCGAGATGACGGCCGCCGCCGGCCTCGATGTGACCCGTGTGGATCTTCTGCCCGCGACCGGTGTGGCCCTCGATCGGGCGCGGCGGATCAGGGCGACCATCTCGACCGTGATCATCGCGACCCGGTCCCCCTGATGGCCATGGATGGCCGGTCTCATCTGCCAGCCGGTCTCATCTGCTCGCCGGTCTCATCTGCCAGCCTTGGCGTCGATCGTGGCCATCAGGTCACCGATATTACGCATGCCGGCGATTTCCTTGGTCGTGAATTTCATCATGTATTCATCTTCGATCGCCACGATGAAACGGATGTGATTAAGGCTGTCCCATTCATCCACATCCGCCGCCGATAGTTCCGGCGTGACGGTGAGGTCTTCGACGTCGAGCGTTTCTTCAAGGATTTCCTTGATGCGTGCAAGGCGGGACATGATGTCGACGTCTCCATCTGGACTGGTTTCGGCCGGCATGATAAAGCTCCGCGAATGGTCCGGCAACAATACAGACAGGGCCGCGTGACCGGTCAGGGTGTGGGTCTATGCTTTTCGTCGAGCCTGTCTTCCTGGCTCTGGCTGCCCTGTTCACAGGGCTGGCCGCCATTCCGATGCGGTCCGGCCACTTCAAGCTGGTTCTGGCGGCCACCAGCATCATCTTTCTGGCCCTGTCTCTGGATCCCGCCCGGTTATGGCTTCTGGCCGGGTTCGTTGCGACCGGCTTTATGGCAACGCTGGCGGCACGTCGGTTCGGCTGGTATGGGGCGGTGCCGGGCCTGATCGTGCTGCTGGCCGAATTCGTGGCGGTCCATGCCGGCGGCATTCTGCTGGTCGATCCTGACCTGATGGGCATCGTCGGCATTCTGGGGCTGGCCTATGTGCTGTCGCGGATGATCCACATCCTGGTGGACGTGGCCGTGGATCCAAAGGGCATGCCAAGGGTGACGGGTCTCGACTACCTGAATGTCAACCTGTCTTTCCTGACCTTCCTGTCGGGGCCGCTGCAACGCTTTCCCGACCATCTCGACGCCATTGAACGGCGTGCGCCCGCCCAGGGTGGGGCACGTGTCGCCGCACTGGGGCGGATCGCCACCGGATATGCCAAGATCCTGATCGCGCTGCCGCTGATCGATCTGGCGCAGGACTGGCTGATGAAACAGGCGGCTGACGGCACTGTCATCGGCGTCGACCTGGCGGCGATGGCCGGTGTGGCCGTGGGCCGCGACGGGCCGGCGCTGGTGACGATAACGTTCCAGGTGTTGGCCGCGACATTGTTCCCGATCCGTCTCTATCTGAATTTCGCGGCCTATATGGATATTGTGATCGGTCTGGGCAGGCTCGCGGGGCTGTCTCTGCCCGAGAACTTCCGACACCCCTTCCGGGCCAACGCGCTGCTCGATTACTGGTCGCGCTGGCACATCACGATGTCGGACTGGTACAGGGACTATATCTTCACCCCCATTGTCACGGCGTTGTGCCGGCGCTGGCCATCGGCCCGCGCCATGGAGGTCCACGCCATGATCGGCCTGCTGGTCACCTTCGTGGTGGTTGGATTGTGGCACGACGTCAGCCTGGGCTTTGTGGCGATCGGGCTGTTGATTGGCGCTGGCATGATCTGGAACCGCGCCTGGCGCTGGGGCCTGAAATCGGCGTTGGGTTCCTCGGCCTGGACGCGGTTGAAAGGGCGGTCCTGGTATCGGGCCGGATCGGCCGTCGCGTGCTATCTGTTCCTGACCAGCTTCGTTGCCATCTACATGTGGCTCTATGGCGATGCGCCGCCGCCGGCGCTGGCCCCACGCCCGGTCTTTCTGCTGGTCCTGCTGCCGGTGGTGCCGGCGATCTTCCTGGGTGGGCTCGTCTGGCGGCATCTGTCGATCCGGGCCGAAGGGCTGACGGCGCGGATCGATGCCGACTGGCGGTCGTGCCTGGGGCTTGCCGCGGCGATCTGCGTGCTGCTTCTGATCGCATCGATCCGCACGGATGTGATCCCGGAGTTCGCCTATGCGCGGTTCTAGGGCGCCGCGCCGGCCTGTCCGGCACCCGGTGATGGTGGTGGCCATTGCCACGGGCCTGTTCTGGCTGATGCTGGCCGTGGTTGCTGGCATGATCCGTGTGCTGCCGGTCGACACCTCGGCCGACCGCTTTCTCGATACCCGCGAATATGTCGCCCAGTCGCTCTACTGGCTGTGCACCGATCATGGCCGCCGGGATCAGTTGATCGTGCTGGGCGCATCGGGTGCCGCGGCCTACAAGCCGGCGGACCGGGCGGCCATGGCGCCGATGGTCGACCAGCACCTCATTCACCTGTCCGGAACGCGGGCCTCCGAGCTTGCCGTCGTCGTCGATCTGCTGGCGAACTGCCTGACACCGGAACGGGCGGCGCGGACCCGGCTGGTGGTGGCCAGTATCTATGCCTTGTATCTTCCACCCTTCAAACCGTCCGATGTTCTGACCCTGCCGCGCCATCTGGCGGCGACCGGTGCTTTCGTCGAGGGCGCGGAGGGCTGGCAACTCGCGCCTCGCTACGCAGATCCGCGGACAGGCGGGTGACGCCCGACATCGTGCTGATGGATGCGGTGATGCCCGGCATGGACGGCTTCGAGACCTGCCGCCGCCTGAAGGCCCGGCCGCATGTCGCCCATGTGCCGGTGATCTTCATGACCGGGCTGGCCGAAACCGAGGATGTGGTGCGCGGCTTTGCCGCCGGCGGGGTGGATTATGTCGCCAAGCCGATCGTGCCCGACGAGTTGATCGCCCGCATCCGCACCCATCTGGCCAATGCCCGGCTGGCACAGAGCGCGCGGGCGGCGCTGGATGCCACCGGCCGCCATCTGCTGGCGGTGGATGGCAATGCCCGGCTGCTGTGGTCGACGCCGCAGGCCGAGGCGCGGCTGGCGGCAGCTTTCCCCACCTGTGCCGGCAATGCCGCGCCGGGGCAGGGGCCGGCCGCGGGGCTCGCGGCCGGCTTCCGCCTGGGGCCCGAGGCAGCCACCTGGCTGGCGGTGCCGGGTGCCGCCGAGGCGGCGCCGCTGACGCTGGCGGTGGAGGCGGGCGGCGCCGTTCAGTTGACCCTGATCGGCCGGCTTGGCCCCGACGAAATCCTGCTGCGCCTGACCGAGGGCCGGCTGGTGCGCGACGAGGATCTGCTGCGCGAGGCCTTCGGCTTGACGGCGCGGGAATCCGAGGTGCTGCTGTGGGTGGCGAATGGCAAGCCCAACCGGGTGATCGCCGAGATCCTGGAACTGGGCGCGCGCACGGTCGACAAGCATGTGGAACGGATCTTCGCCAAGCTGGGGGTGGAGAACCGCACCGCCGCCGCCGCTCAGGCGTTGAAGGTTCTAGGCGGGCGTTGAAGGTTTTGAGCGGGCGCTGAGGGTGCTGGGCGCGCGCTGACGGGGGCGTGGCCGTGGCTTAATTCGGACGTATCCTGCGTTTTGCGATGCGGTTGTGACAGGACAGGGGGCGCTTCGTGGCTTCGTCCGTCACCCGCTTGCGCATTGGCTCTCCCTTGCCGACCTTGTGGTGGGAAGCGGGACGAGCCGTCCGACCGGGCGGTTCATCCGACGCTCCCACCGGCCCGGCCACCAAGGGCGGGCCCCACAAACTGGAGAGTCTGATCATGGACAAGGATCGTATCGAAGGCGGCGTTCGCGAAGCCAAGGGCAAGGTGAAGGAAGTTGCCGGCCGTGTGACCGGCGACCGCCAGACCGAGGCCGAGGGCCGCGTCGAGAAGACTGCCGGCCGTGTGCAGGGCGAATACGGCAAGGCCAAGGACGCCGTGCGCGACGGCCTGCGCAAGTAACCGGTTCCTGCCTGGCCGGGCAGAGACCGGCCATGGGCAGGCCAGGGTGACGGGGGCACGGGCGGCGCAGCGCTGCGCGCCCCCGCCCGCCGCATCTGCGACACCCTCGACGCCTGCCGCGCCATCAGCCCGGAGGTCATATTCGTGACGGTTTCCGACAAGACCATACGATTGAAAACAGATCTGCCCGTCGCCCCGGCCCGTGTCTGGGACGTGCTTACCGGTGCGCGCCATATCGAGGCATGGTGGGGTCGCCACGTGGCGCTGACCCAGCGTGCCGGCGGCGGCGTGCTGATCCGTGCCGACGGCAGCGACCGTGGCCGCGATATCCGCGGCCGGGTGCTGCGCTGGTCGCCGCCATCGGCGCTGGAACTGGCGCTTGCCGATGAAGCCTGGGCCAGCCAGACGCGGGTGAACATCCGCCTGGAGTCCACCGGCGACGGCACCCGTCTGTTGCTGGACCATGTGGGCTGGGACGGCCACGACGACACCGCCCGCCACCAGATCATGGTGGCCTGGGACCGCGACTGGACCAGCCGCCTGGCCCGCCTGCGCGCCTATATCACCCGCACCTCCGACGGTGGCGCCGCACCAGCCCCTCAGGCGGTGGCGTCCTGATCGGTCGGGCCTGACTTAACAGGATCGTGTCCGGTTCGTCACAAAGCCAAAGACCCTGCTATCGTATGATGATAAATATCGCTCGGCAGACAATCCGCCACTGTCGAGAAAGCGTGATATCATGACCGCGACCGATGCTCTGGTATATCACCCCGGTACACCTCTGGCCGCCACCGATCGCCGTATCTGGCACAAGCCCGCGCTCGACAGCCTGGCCGTCGATGACACCGCATTGGATGTCGACGGCATTGATGATAGCGGCGGCTTTTCGTGATCGGGCCGGTGATGTGATCCAGATCTGTGACGGTCGGGCGCCGACACTGATCCTGCCTGATGTGCCGCCCCGTTTGTTGTGGTGACGGCGAGGCGGCGATTGTCCCTAGTCGTGATTGGCCCCAGTCAGGATGCCGTGGCGACCAGTCGGGCCATGTCCGGATCATAGACCACATCGGTGATCGAGCCGTCGCGGATGCGGCCCACGGCATCGTCGATCACCGGCAGTGGCACCAGAAACCATTCCCGTGGCCGCACCGGGTTGCCGAAGCGGTCGGCGATCGTCAGGTCCAGTTGCGCCGGGGCGAAAATGCGGTGCAGCAGGTTTTCCAGCCGGCGCCGATCGACCCGGCCCAGCCGATAGGTGGCGACAATCTCCACGGCGGCCAGCAGATAGGTGGCGTCGCGCGCCGCATCGGCGATGCGGTCTTCCACCCGGCCACCGGTGACGCCGATCTTGTGGATGAGCGCCCGGTTTTCGGCGATGAATGGATGATCCGACAGGCTGCGCAACACATAGATCGTGCCGCTTTCGATGTCGTCTTCCTGCCAGGTTCCGCCGAACAGCGGGCCGGCGGCGGTCCCGGTCAGCCGCCGCCCGGTCTCGTCCTTGTACAGCGCGCGTTGCAGCGACCGGCGCAGCAGATTGCTTTCGGTGCCATTGCCATAGATCACCCGCAGCCGGGCATCGGTCTTGCCGGCCGGTTGACGGAGTTCCGCGCCGGTTTCCGCGACATAGACCATCTGCCCGCCCAGAATGAACATGTCGCCGGTGTCGATGCGGGCATCGCGCCCGAAGGGCCGGGTCTGGCGGATGCCGGCGGTCAGTTCCCGGTCCGCCAGATCGAACAGCGGCTTGAAGCGGTCGAAATCGGGGCAGGGGGTGCGGTTGGCGATGTCGTCGGCGGCGCGGCGGTCTTCCCGCGTGGCAACGTGTTTCAGAACCGTGATGTCGTCATCGGCGGGCGTGTCGCCGCCCAGGGCGGCCAGCAGCGCGTCATCATCCACGGCCGTGTCCACGGGCCCCGTATCTGCGCCCGCCGTCAGCAGGCCGGGCGTATCCAGCGGTGCCAGCAGCGCGCAGGCATCGGGCAGGCCGCGCAGCCGGTCGAGCCGCACGGCATAGAGCCGCTCGAAGATGTCGCGGTCATCGCCATGCATCGGCGGCCGGCCATGACGGGCATGAAAGGCCAGAATATCCTCGAAGCCGGCGATGATGCGCTCCTCACGCGGGGTGTGCGCCCGCGCCGGCCTGGCCTCGGTCACAGCATCCAGTGCCGCCAGGAGATCGTCGTCGGAAAGCTCAGCCATTCTTTGCCTGCTGCTGCGCGCGATAGCGGGCCAGGGCGGCGACGCCCTCGGCCATGCGTCGTTCCCAGGCATCCTGTGCGGTGATGTCGGGCACCCTGCCGCGTTCCTGTTTGAATTTCAACGCCCGCAAGGCCAATTCGCGGGCCTCGTCATATGGAATGCTCACCCGCCGGGCGCGGATCACTGCCTGCACCTGCCGCAGCGTCGCCTCGTCCATCGCCTTGGCCAGCACGGCATAGGCGGCATCGAACGGGTTGATCCGGTCGATCAGGTCGATATCCAGGTCGCGCACATCCATGGCGATCAGGCGCACGCCGTCGATCAGCGCGGTGTTGGCGCGGGTGGCGTCGCTGGCGGTGCCGCGTTCGGCCAGCGCCTTGCCGTGCTGGGTCAGGTTCAGCGCGGCGATGGCGTGCTGGCGGATCGCTTCATGATCCTCGCCGTCCAGATCGGGATAGCGGTCGCGGACGATCTTGCCCATCCGGGCCTGGGTCAGTTCCTCGGGCAGGGTGTCGTCGCGATCGAACAGGCCGCGTTCCAGCGCGGTCTTGTCCTGCACGAAGGCGGTGATCACCTCGTTCAGATCCTCACGGCAGATCCGGGTCGCCTCGGGGCTGCGCGGTGTGATCAGGCCGTTGATCTCGAAATGGAACTGGCCCGATGCCTCGCTGAAGCCGATATTAGTGCGGCCCTCGACATAGCCGCCGGGGCCATAGTCGAAATCCTCCCGGGCACCGGCATTTTTGGGCGTGAATTCAAAACGCGGCGCCAGCACCTGTTCCATCAGCAGGCTGGCGGCGATCGCCTTCAGCGTGTCGTTGATCGCGTCGGCCACCAGGGTTTCATCGGCATCGGGTTCGGCGATCAGATTGGTGAAGCGGGCATGGGTCTTGCCCGGCGCGTCGCGGGTGGCGCGGCCGATGATCTGGATGATCTCGGTCAGGCTGGACCGATAGCCCACCGTCAGCGCGTGTTCGCACCAGATCCAGTCGAAGCCTTCCTTGGCCATGCCCAGGGCGATGATGATGTCGACAAAGTCGCGGTCCTGGCGCGCGGCCGGGCTTTTCAGCGCCGCCGCCACCTTGTCGCGCTTGGCCGGATCGTCATCGACCAGATCGGCCACCTTGATCATCCGGCCATCCGGCCGTTCGATCAGATGAAAGCCGGTTGCCGGGTCGAGCCCCTTCCAGGTGCCCAGCGCCTCCATGATCGCGTCGACCTCGCGGTGCTTGTCGCGGGTGCTTTCGCGCGAATTGACGCTGGGAATATGAACGATGGTCTTCAGCGCCGGGTCCAGAACCCGGGTGATCGCGTCGAGATAGCGGCCGGTGTAGAAGAAATAGCCGATATCCAGCGCCTTCAGATAGTCATAGCCGTTCAACTGTTCGTAATAGGTATAGGTGACGGTCTCGAAGCGGGCCTCGTCCTGGGGCGCCAGCACCGCCACGGCATCGCCACGGAAATAGGATCCGGTCATCGCCACCAGATGCACCCGGTCCCGGGCGATGAAGGCGCCAAGCTGCTGGCCCAGCACATTGTCGGGATTGCTGCTGACATGGTGGAATTCATCCACCGCGATCAGCCGGTCGTCGAAGGCGGCGATGCCCAGTTCCTCCACCGCGAAGCGGAAGGTGGCATGGGTGCAGACCAGCACCGCATCGCCGCTGGCCAGAAACGCCGCCACCGCCTTGACCTTGCTTTTCGCCACCCGTGCCTCATCGATGCCGGGGGCGTTGCACAGATTCCATTGCGGCCGCACCACCCAGTCGGCCCAGAAGCCATATCGGGTCAGCGGTTCGTCGGCGAAGCTGCCGCCGATCGACCGTTCCGGCACAACGATGATCGCCTGCCGCAGCCCCTGATTGCGCAGCTTGTCGAGCGCTATGAACATCAAGGCCCGCGACTTGCCCGAGGCCGGCGGCGATTTGATCAGCAGATATTGTTCGCCGCGATGGGCATAAACCCGCTCCTGCATCGGCCGCATGCCCATCTCATTGGCGCGGGTCGACACGCCGGTCTGGGCGGTGGTGATCGACACCGCCGGCAGGCTGCGCCGGTTGGTGGGGTTGGCGTCGTCGGCGATGGCGGCGGCGATGCCGGTGATCGTCCCGGTGCTCATGCGGCGCTGCTCCCTTTGGTCTTCTTCTTCGGCCGCGGCGTATCGGCGGTCATTTTCGTATACAGATCGAACAGCTTTTCCAGCCGCTCGGTGTCGTTGCGGAACCGGCGGCCGATATAGATCCGCTCCAGCACCTCGTCATTCTCGTCATGCGCCCGGCGCAGATCATCGGGCATCTTCTCCGGATCATACAACTCGGCGATGGTCGCGGGGAAATGCCCCTCGCGAACCAGCAGGATATTCTCAGCACAGCGCGTGAGATCGGCCTTGTTCTGCTCGGTGAGCTTGGGGACCGGGAAGGTGTTCCAGCCGAGGGTGTTGGAGTAGCGGAAGTCGGTTTTCATCTTGCCGCAGACGGTGGCGATCCAGACGAGGTGTACACGTGATACAATGATTGCCAAATTCCATTGTGGACCATCGTAAATTCCAAATGCTTCGGTAATTATTGCCCTATCTGTCAAGAGTCCGGCGGGTAAATAGGCCCTCTCTTCTGAACTTACGCGAGGAATTATTATCGCGCGTCTGTATTGCGGCGACCGAATCTCTACGAATCGATGTGGGCGATCGCCCCACGCTACAGTCTCTCTTTTTGAGCTATTTCTTCGCGTCTCAGATACTTTACGAAGGCGATCGGCGATCAATGGGCTTTTGACTGCTGTATTTACCATAAGGTCATCAATCCAGAAACAGTACCTTTTTAGTCCTCGAATGAATTCTTGGGCTCCAAATATAGGTCTTATAAATTTAGCTGCAATTAAATCTAAAGTAGGCAAGCTGTCATGCCCTACGAGTAGATGTCCACCATCTTTGGCGAAATTTCCTAAAAGCATCTCCGAGACCATGGATATTGGCTTTGATCTAGCCTCAACATAGACGGAAGGGCCGGCTGTGAGATAGGGTGAGATGTTTTCTACTTCTCGTGATATCTCTCCGTCAAATATCTGTATTTTGTTCCTCACGGAATGCGCAGATAGGCCAACGATAACACAGGTAACGCCAGCGTTATTTGAAGCCAAATTTGACCATTTGAAAGATAAAACAGCAAAGGAAATACGGATGCGATCGAGTACTAGGGGCCAAAACTGCGCAACCTGCATTCCTTGGCAGATAGAATTAGTGGAAACAAGAGCAGACGAGGAAAAATCACAAACAGAAGTATAGTTTGCAGCACTGAATATAAATCCTGCGATATAATCAAACGATCTCCATCGATTTGTTCTATGGGAGAACAGAAATCCCATGTCGGATTTCTGGAGGGCGGATTGCTTTTTGTCGCCAACGTAAGGCGGATTCCCACAAATATAAGTCTCCACCTCGCCACCATCCGCCAGGCCGTTATCCTCCAAGGCCAACCGCCCGGTCGGTCCCGCCAGATCCTGCTCCACCACCACCGTCTTCGCCGGCGGCGGGCAGACCTCCAGCCAGTTCATGCGCAGGGCGTTGCCGGCGTGGATCTGGCCGGTGCGGTGCAGGGGCAGCACCATGGCGCGGGCCTCGTGCTGGCTGATATAGACGCAATCGGCCTGGAATTCGGCGATCAGCAGTGCCAGACGGGCGATTTCGACCGCGAAGTTCTTGATCTCGATGCCGAAGAAGTTCTCAAGCCGGATCACGCTTTTCGGCGCGTCGCCGGTGCGTTGGACGATCTGGTGCTCGATCGCCCGCATCTCCTTATAGGCGATGACCAGAAAATTGCCGGAACCGCAGGCGGGATCGAACACCCGGATGCGGGCAAGGCGCCGGCGCAGGTTGCGCAGCTTGCGGGTGTTGTCGGCCGCGGCGGCAAGCTGGTCGCGCAGATCGTCCAGGAACAGCGGGTTCAGCACCTTCAGGATATTGGGCACGCTGGTGTAATGCATGCCCAGCGCGCCACGCTCGGCATCATCGGCCACCGCCTGGATCATCGATCCAAAGATATCGGGGTTGATCTCCTGCCAGTTCAATTCGCCGGCGCGCAGCAGATAAGACCGCGCCAGCCGGCTGAAGCGCGGCACATCGGTGGCATCGGTGAACAGCCCGCCATTCACGTAAGGGAACTGGTCGGCCCAGGGCCGGAAGCGGCCGGCGGCGCGCCGCGCGGGCGGGGTGTCCATGGCGCGGAACAGCTCGGCCAGCACCTCATGGGTGTTGCCAGAGCGGCTGTCGCTCATCTGTTCGATGGTGCGGGTGAACAATTGCGGCAGGAAGATGCCGGTATCCTCGGCGAAGAAGCAGAAGATCAGCCGCGCCATCAACTGGTTCAGCGCCGGGCGCCGCGCGTCCAGCGCCCAGTCGGGATTGTCCTTCAGCAGTTCCAGATACAGCTTGTTCAGCCGCCCGGTCGCCTTCACGTCGACCGGGTTGTTGCGGATCTCCTTGACCGTCGAAATCCCGGCCAGCGGCAGGAAGAAGGCGAAATGCTCGGCGAGTTTCGGATAGTCGGGGGCGATGGTCTCGCCGCTGATCAGATCTTCGGCCGCAACCGTCTGGCCATCGGTCGCCAGAATGAATTTCGCCCGCGCCGAGGTGGTCTTCGGGCTGTGGCGCAGCGCCTGGAAGGTGGCGTCCACCATACCGGCCGCACAGGTCGCGATGTGAATATTGTTGCGCTGAAGCACGCCACCGGCCACGTCGGATGCGTTGGAATCGCCCTTGCGCAGCCGCTTGATCGTGGTCTCCTTCATGCCGAAGGCCTGAAGGAAGGCGAAGGGGAATTCCGTGGCGTCAAACGGTGCGCCGGCCAGTTCCGATACCGCTTCCTCGATCTCGACCGCGTTCATGCAACCCCTCCAACCCTGACAGACATACCGGCACCGTATGGGTGGCGCCCTATGGGCCGCCTGTTCTGCTACATGATCCGGGGCGGGTTGTCATGGGCTGAGTTGGCATGATGGTGAAAGCGCCGAGACATCTTCTCGCGGCGATCCATGCCGACCTCGCCGCCAGCCATCAGCTATTCCGGCGCATCATCCTTGAAGCGCGCCATCTGGTGCATGCGTTCATGCAGGATCGTCACGATGCCGATATCGCCATTGCGCAGCCGCCGCCAATACACGACATGTCGTTCATACCGGAAATAATAGCCGTCGACGCCGAATTCCGCCGGCACCGGTCTTGAGCGGACGCCATGGCGCTCGATCGCCTCAAAAGCCTGGAACATACCGGTGATATAGTGATCCGCCTGCGCCTTGCCCCACCGGCTTCGTGTATAGCGGTATATGTCGTCGAGCCGGAGGGATGCCGCCTCCTGGATGCGGACCGTCATTCGGCGGTCTGGTTGCGCGCGATGACATCGGCGGCGCTGAGCGGCTTGTAGCTCTCGTCCGGGGCCGCGAAGACGTGGGTCAGTTCCGCCTTCAGGCGGTCGAAGGCGGCCGCTTCCGCGCGCTCCTTGTCACGCCGGATCAGATCGCGGACATATTCGCTGATATTCTCATACGATCCGTCCTCGCCGACATTCGCCGCGACGAAATCGCTCAACGCGCCGCTGAGCCGGACGGTCATGGTTGTGGTGCGAGACATGGCATAGGCTCCAGACAAGGCATCTGTCTTCAATATAATCAATAAATCCGACAATGCCAGAGACATCCGGTCGATCCGCCGGAGTGCCGCGCGAGCCTGGTGGGGGATATGAGGGAGCCACACCGCGCCGGCCGGCACGGTGTGGCGTCCTCAATGTGTGCCGCCCGCCGGCTCACGCGATCGGCGAGACCAGCCGTTGCAGTTCCAGCAGCGGCCGGTCGAGCGCCGGGTCGGTGCTGGAATACATGCTGATGCCGAAGCCCCACAAGCCGCCGGTGGTGACCGGCTGGGCGGCGCTGGCCCAGCTTTCCACCGCGGTGATGATGCCCTGAACCGTGGTTGCCTGATCATAGGTATAGCGCGGGTGCAGGGCCACCGGCAGGAAGGTTTCGATCGGTGTCTCGCCCGGCACCAGCGCATAGCCATAGCGCGCGGCCACCGCGATTTCGCGGCCGGCCGGGTCGTTGTCGAACATGGCGTTGAACACCGCCGTCAGCGGGTTGGTGGCGGGATCGGTGGTCCAGGTGCCGATGGCCAGGCGCTTGTCGATGGTGATCAGCGGCACCAGCGGTTCGGGGAAGCCAAGCTGCGGCGTGCGATAGATGAAGGCGGAACAGGTATCCGGCCCGCCGGTGCCCAGCAATTGCGCATTGCGGATCACCGACACCCCGGCATTGGCGTTCTGGTAATGGGCGATGTGCAGGCCGCCGATGGTGTAGCGGAAGCCGAGCCGGGTGAAGGCCGGCACCAGCTTGTCGGGGTCGTCGGTCGGGAAGCTGTAGACCCGGCTGGTGGCGCCGGGCTCGGCACCGGTCAGCGCCACCGCCACGCCGTCGTCGCGGATCACGGTGATCTCCGGCCAGGCGATGCTGCCATCGGCATCGAGCTGTTGCAGGGTCAGGGTCAGATAGACGTCGATATCCACGCCCTGAACCGTCACCACCCCGGCATCGAGCGTCGCCAGATAGTGATAGAATTCATGCGGCGCGCCGACGGTGAGCGCCTCATCCGCGCCCGTCGCCGCATCCATGCCATTGGCGGCGCGGATCTGTGCCGCCAGACGCCGGGCGCCGGCGGCGGTGCGCGACGGATGCACCAGCCCGGTATTGGCCGGCCGGATGGCGCCCTGTGCCGCGACCATCTCGTCACAACTGCCGACACCCCACCAGGCCGACCACAGCCCGGAAATCCGTGTCGCCAGATCGGCATAGGTGCCGAGCGTGTTGGCGAGCACCGTGTTCGCCGCGGTCGCGTCCGGCCCCTGAAGCCCGGCCAGGATCTGCCACAGCGTATCGCTCGCCGAACCATACTGGGCCAGTGCCGCGAACAGCGTGTCGTCGTCGATGCCCATCCGCAGGGCCATTTCGGGCTGGCGGTTGAATTCCAGCTCGATATGGATCTGGTCCTGCGCGGCGCTCTGATGGGTGTAGGTGAAGACATAGGACCAGTGCACCGCAGCCTCGACCGTGGTCGGGTTGTCGGCGGTCAACGCCTGCTGCGAGACCAGCGCCGGCAGGTCCGGATAGGCGCGCAGCGGCACCGGCACCAGCGGCGCGCCCAGATCGGCGGTGAAGGCGTCGGGCGGGTGCTGGTCGAACACCCGCACGAAGCTCAACCAGTTCGACTTGTCATAGCCCGCAACCACCGGGCTGATGTCGAATTCAATCTCGTTGACGGCATAGCGCGGGTCCAGCGCCACGGCGCGATGCCGCGCCGGCTGGGCCACATCCAGCGGGAACGACACCGTGCCGCTGGTGGTATCGGCAAGCCAGGTCTTGGCATTGCCAAGCTGCGACACCCGCCAGGCATCGGGGTCGTCGCCGGCGGCGGCGCGCTGCCGGCGGGCCGCCTCGTTCAGCGGATCCAGCCGGCCGGCGCCCGACAGCCGGGCGGTGGCGGCCTCTGTCGGTGCCGTGACCGTGGCGGTGAACTGAAGGATCGCCGTGGTGTCATAGGCGGGGCCAAGCTGGTTCAGCAGCCGCTGATACAGCACCTCGCGCGCGGCCGTCCAGGCGGCGCCGCCGATCTCGCCGCCATTTTCCTCCTGCTCCACCAGCACCGGCGACAGCCCGTCGGCGACAGCACAGGCCAGCAGCTTCTTGGCCGCCAGCAGTTGTTCCAGCGCCGACGGCGCCACCCGATAGGCCGGGGCGGCATAGGGTGCCGTGCAGATCAGGTCCATCCCGCTCAACCACGCCCGTGCCCAGACCTCAAGGTCGACGCCCTGATAATCCAGGATCCTGGTATCGCCCCACTGGCCGGTCGCGGGGTCCAGGGTGCGGATCTCGACCCCGCTTTCGGCTTCCAGCGTGTTCGACAGCGGCCGCAGCGCGAAGCTGAACGGCTGCTTGCCCTCAACTCCCTCAAGCTCGCTGGTGGGGGCGATGTCGACCTGGGTGATGCCACCCGGATCGATGAACGACACCGCCCAGATATCGGTGGGCGACGGGTCGCGTTCGGCCGAGAGCACCCGGCCGGTGGCGAGTTTCAGCCCCTCGATCACCTCCTCGATCGCGGCCGCGAAGACATCGAGGGTGACGGCGCCGTTTTCCTGGCGTTCCGGCGTGGCGCTGCGGGCGGCGGCCAGCGGACTCGCCTCCTGCACCACCGGGCCGGGGACGGCATCGGTGCCGCGAAAGGCGGGGTCGACCAGATCGGGATTGCGCGCGAGCGTCACCCAGCTCCGCAGCGGGAAGATCACCCCCGGCACCTGCCAGCCACCCTCACCGAAGGCTGCCGTCAGGGTCGTGTCGACAGGCGGCAGCAGCAGTTGCGCGCCAGCGGCCAGGAAGGCGGTGTCGGGATTGCCCTGTACGACATCGCCGATGGTGACCGCGATCCCAGCGGCGGCGAAGCGGTGCAGGATGGCGTTCATGCTGTCGGCCGCGGCCGTGACGATGGTCGGCGTGTCGGCAACCGGCGAAGGCTTCAAGGTCACACCGGCGGCGATCACGCCCGGCGTCGCGGCATTGGCGCTGAGCACCAGCGTTGCGTCGACGCCATAGCGTGCAACCAGATCGGCGGGCGTTGCCGGCCCGGCCGCGTCCAGCACGGCGGGCGGGCATAGCAGCAATCCGCCCGCCGCCAGCGCCAGCGGATCATCGGCGATGGCGTCGGCGAAATCGATGATGGTCACCGGCGGATCGGCGCGGGCGATGACGTCGTCGAAACTGTCGCCGGCCTCGGTTGCCAGCGGCTGGCCTGAAACGGTGATCGTGCGCCCGCCGGCAACCGTGCCGGGCAGGGCGCGGTTGGCCTGGGTCAGCGCCTGTTCGGGCGTGATGCCGTCGGCGGTGCTGGCTGCCAGGAACAGGGCCGCGATGGCGGTCATGGTCTGGCCGCCGGGGATGCGATAGGGGATGCGCAGATCCGCCGGATCGAGGCTCCAGGCGGCGAGGCCCGCCACCGGCAGCCCGGCGCTGCCATCGGGCGCGGGCGTCATGGGGGCGAGACCGGCATTGTGGCGCAGCAGGTCGCCGGGCTCGATCGCATAGGCGCGGGCGGTGGCGCCGAGCGGGGCGGTGTCGAGCCCGGTCACCGCATCGGCCTTCAGGAACAGCGGCACACCGGCCGGGAACAGGTCGATGGTGGCGGTGTTCAGCCCGGCCAGGGTGGTGGCGTCGATGGTGGTGGTGTTGGTGGCGAGCGTCCAGCCGGCGGCGATGATCTGGCGATCGACGGTCAGGGTCACGCCACTGCGGAACATGCCCAGTGTCTCGGCGCTGGAACCCGCCGCCATCACCGCATCGAACGGCACGCCGTTTTCGGTGAAGGCGAGGGCGATGTCCTCAAACGTCGCATCGGCGCCGGGCTCACCCGTGGCCGGCACCTCGACCTCGATGCCCTGCGCCGAGAACACGAAGCCCGGCGCCAGCAGGCCCGGCCGGTCGGCATTGGCGGTGACCAGGCTGGCGAGCGTGATGTTCAGGGCCAGGGCCAGATCGGCCAACGGCAAGCCGTCTTCGGGCTGTGCCCGTTCGGCCGATGGCACCACCAGCTCGGAACCGGGGTTCAGCGGCAGCACGATATTGTCGTCGTCGCCCAGCACGGCTGCCGGGTCCAGCGGCGCCGGCACCAGTGCCGCCACGGTGCCGCCGGCCTGGAACACCGCGAAAGACGGCACCAGCAGCCCGCTTTCCGGCAGCACCAGCAGGCTGCCCAGCAGGCGCTCGCCCGCGGCCAGACCCAGCGCCTGCCAGTCGAGGCCGTAATGGTCGACCACATCGGCCAGCGTCGCGGTCACCGCCGGGTCGGCGAAGGCGGCGGCAAAGCTTGCGGCGGCGGCCGAGAAGGCATAGCAGCCCGAGACATGGGCGCGCAGGCCGCTGATCGTGGTCGGTAGCGCCACAGGATCGCCGCCGGCCGGCTGGTTGAGCGCGGTGGACAACACCACCTGCATATCCGGCTGCATCACCTGATACCACACCGCGCCAAAGCGGCTGGCGATATCGGTGGCGGTGGCTGCGGCGGCATCACCGGCCGCCACCGGTGGCGGCACCAGCCCGCCGGGCTGCATCGCCACCCGCATCGCCAGCACGGCGCCGCTCTGGCCTTCGGCCGGCGGCTGGATCGCCCAGGATGCCGTGGTCACCGGCCAGGCGGCCACGCCGATCACCGGATCGGTGTAGCCAACGGTCATGTCGACGCTGCCGGGCATGGCCGCGTCGGCCGTAACGGTCATCGCGGCGCTCATCACGCGTCTCCTTCTGCGACCGGTTCCACGCCTTGCGTGGCGGCCGGGCTCGTGCTGTTGCCGAAGATGTCATGGAAGCCCAGCGTCACGGTGGCCGTGGGGGGCGCCGTGCGGCCGGGGGCCGAGATACCGGCATAGGGGTCGCCGGCCGCGGGCGGCAGGCCGGGGATGGTCGGCACGCTCGCCGATTTGGCATAGCGGTGGATGGGGATGATCTGGGCCACGGTCTGGTTGTCGTCGGTGGCATCCTCGGCACGGACGCGCTTCTGCATCCGCAGCGCGTCGATCGGCGCGGTGCCGTCATCGACCTGCCCGTTCACCGGCTGGCCGTCATTGCTGGCCGCGAACACGGCGGTGTCGATCAGATGATAGCCCGTCAGATTATACAGCCGCCGCGCGGTCAGCTCGGGGCTGTCGCCGGTATCGGGCGGGTTGGTCAGCCCCATGGTGAAGCCGACATTGCCCTGTGCCACGGTGGCGCGCCGCACCTGATCGCGATCGTCGGGGGCGGCCACGAACAGGGCGGTCGCCGAGGTGTCGACCGGGTCGGCGACCAGGGCCGCCGTGTTGAA
This sequence comes from Tistrella bauzanensis, assembly GCF_014636235.1. Classification (NCBI taxonomy): domain Bacteria; kingdom Pseudomonadati; phylum Pseudomonadota; class Alphaproteobacteria; order Geminicoccales; family Geminicoccaceae; genus Tistrella; species Tistrella bauzanensis. The sequence goes on along the minus strand of NZ_BMDZ01000027.1, from coordinate 23,775 downwards.
ACTGTGCAGCCGCCGCGCCGGGTCGGCACCCGACTGGCTGTCGAGCACCGCCATGATCGTGAACACCGCATTGCCGTCGGGGCCCCAGATCTCGTCGCTGAAGCCCTGGCCGTCGGCATCGGTCATGTCCAGCCAATAGCCGCCGCCGCCGACGACGCTCGCTTCCCAAAGCAGGGTGAGGAAGCCCAGCGCATTCGACAGGGGCGCGAAATACGGTCCCGATGGCGGTGTGTCGCCATCGGCCAGCGCCAGACTGCGCGCGCTGCTGACATTGCCCGACCGGGTCTCGGTCGACAGATTGGTGCGCACCAGATAGGTGGCGTTGCGGTCGATGGTGGGCGATGCCAGCCCGCCGGCCAGACCGGCCGCCGGCGACAACTGGAATCCGAAGAACAGGCTGGCATCGTCGGTGGCGGCGTTGGCCTCCAAGTACTGCCACAATTCCAGCAGCAACTGCCGGCCCGCCGTATCGGCGCCGATCACCTCCACGGTGTGCGGCCGGCCGGGCACGCGGTTGATGGTGATATCCACCAGCGTCGCCCAGGTGAAGCGTTTCATCGCGATCGCCGGCGCGTCGGGGCCTTGTTCCGGGTCTGCCCGGTACAGTTGCCAGGGGCCGGTGTCGGTGCTGGCGGCAAGGCTGGCGAGGTTCGACGTGAACGGCCAGAACGACGGCATGCCGACGGCGGCGGCACCATTGCCAGCACCAAGCGCCGGCAGGTCGGGCCGTGCCGCCACCTGCCACATCACCATCTGCGGCAGGCCGTGGCGGACGGGCACGTCCTGCCACAATTGCAGCGCGGTGGGCGGCGCATACAGAACCGGGGTCAGGGTCGTCGAGGGATAGCCGTCGCCCAGCATCTTTTCGGTCACGGTGATGACCAGATTGTCGGCGTCGTCGACCTCCAGGATCATGCCCGGGCGCAGATGGCCGGCGGCGGCGGCCGGGTTGCGGGCGGCGAAATCCGCGCGGCCGGCGGTCAGCATCGCCATATCGGCATCCGGTGGCGCGGTCTCGGTCGCGACCAGCGTCAGCCAGGGCGTGTCGACGGTCTCGGTGATGGTGACGGTCAGTCGTGCCGTCTCGGGCGGCTGTTCGGTATCAGGGGCGGGGCCGGTGACCTGCTGGCCGACCAGATCATAGAGGCCGCCAAGCACATCGTCATCGTCACTGCCCGGCACCGGCAGGCGCTGGCCATGAAGCATGAACCGCGACACCTGCCCCGCCACGTCGCGCACCGGCGCGTCGGCTGTCAGCGCCGGCATCAGCGTGTCCAGCGTCACCGCCGCCAGCGTCGGCACGATCAGCGGCTTGTCGGCAACTGGCCGGATCAGCCCGGCGACGTCGGCGCCGATGCGGCCGACGGTTTCGATCGCCAGATCATAGGTGGTGGCGAAATCGCGCAGGGTCTGATCGTCAGCCGTGGTCAGCGTGCAGTTGGTCACGGTCACGTCGGCCAGCGGCGCCAGAATATCGGCCGGCGCGACCAGCCCGCGGAATCCGGCGGTCGGAACCGCCGGGTCGGCGGTCGGGTCGGCGACCATCAGCAGGCGCGCGGCCAGCGCCCGCAGGGCTTCATCGGGTTGCAGCGCGGTGTCGGCGGCGGGAATGATCACCGCACCGGTGGTGTAGCCGGGGTTCAGGGCCTGAACGCTGGCAAGCCAGGCGGCGAACAGCGGATCGGCTGTGGGGTTCTGCCACAGCGCGGTCACGGCGGCCAGCAGCGGCAATGTGTCGCCGGCAAGCCGGGTCCAGCTCACCGGATCGGTCAATGTGTCATAGGCAGATGGCAGCATCACGATCGCGGGCAGGCTGCCATCGGCGCCAATGCTGTCGCCGGTCAATTGAACGATGGCCTCGCCATACCAGGCGGATTCGGGCACGGCGGCAACCGCCAGCGTGCCGGCATTGACGCGGACATAGAACAGGGCTGCGGCTTGCGTCAGGGTCAGCGCGGTGGGGTTGGGGAAGCTCGCCTGCGGCAGCGCCAGTGGCGCGCCGGCGCGGGTGATGGTCGGCACATCGAGGGCGGCGATGGTCGCCAGCCAGTCATCGACCACAGCGCCCACCCGGGCGCACAGACCGGCCGCGGTCTCGCCATCCAGGATCTGGGTGTCGAGGGCGGCGGCATGAATGGTCTTGGCGGCGGTCAGCAACCGCTCCGGATTGGCGGCGGCGATGCTCTCAGGGGTCACACCCAGGATGATCGGCAGGATCTGGCCCGGCACCGCCGTATCCAGGGTGTCGGCCAGACCCGGGTTCAGCGCCAGCAGCTCGGCCGTGCCATAGCCATAGGTGGCGGCCACCTGATCGACCGTATCGCCCAGATGCATGACATAGGGCACGGTGATGGTGGGGAAGCCGTCGGCAATCCCGGCCAAAGTGGATGTGTCGTCGATCTCGACGGGGAAGCGCGCGAACAGGTTCTCCGCCGCCTGGACCATGGATTTGGCGATCAGCAGCATGTATTCGCGGAAGATCACCGACGACAGCGGCTCGTTGTCGTCGATCCCGCCGCCGCCATCGCCGCCGTCGGTGCCCATGGGCTGGGGCGACAGTTTGCGGAAATAGGTGGCGATGCGGGCGGCATACGCATTGTCGACCGGCTGCCAGTTGGCGAAGTTGCGGTCGTTTTCGGGCGGCGGCAGGTCGGGGCTGGTCCAGCCCAGCACCGGCGGCATCGGGAAGCTGACACCGCCGATGACATCCGGGTCGTCGCCGGCGGGGATGCCCGACAGCCGGACATCGACATTGTTGGCAAGGAAGCCGTTCAGATTGGTGAACGAGAAACCCTCGGCGAAGGTCTGCGGGCAATCCATCTGGGCGGCGAGTTCCGCCAGATCGCCGGCGGTGAGGGTGGCGGTCTGCGGATCCAGCCCGATGGCCGAAATCGCCCAGCGGAACAGGCCCTCGGCCAGGACTGCGAACGACGTCTCCTGCTGTTCGGCGGCGCGCGCGGTCGCGGTGATGGCGCCGGTGCGGGCCATCAGCAGGGTCTCCGCCTCGACCGGCTGCGGCCCGTCGATCGACAGCATCAGCACGACCTTATAGGCCGGATCGGCGTCGCCAGTGACCGGATCGGCCGAGGGCCAGTCGACCGGCAGATCGGCGATGGTGAAGCCCGGCACCATCCGCACGTCCAGGCGCTCGATCGCGCCGTCGGGATAGACCTTGGCATCGGCCGAGAAGTTCAGCCGGTAGCTGCCATCGGCGCAAGGATCGGTCGCCAGCGTGATGCCGTTGTCGTCGGCCAGCATCGACATCATCCGGGTCAGCGGATGGTCGAGGTCACGCATGTCGCCACCGGCCCGGCGCGCGGCCGCCAGCCGGGCGCGGGTCAGGGTGCGGGTGATCCGGGTCATATCGGCCGGACGGCGGCGATAGCGCGCGCCGACACTGCGCGAGGCATTGCCCAGCGGCGTGATGCCCAGAGCGTCGTACAGCCCGGCATTCCGCCCCAGCGCCGCGCCGCCGGTGCCGCTCGCCGCGTTCAGATTGCGGCCCGACTGGTCGGCCGACAGCACCCAGGGCGTGGTCGAAGCCGAGCCGATGGTGAACGACACGTCCAGGCTGGTCGAGAACGAGAACGAGATCTTGACGAACACGATCTTGATCGACGCCTTGACCCGCACCCCCACGCTCATGCTGATCAGCGTCGGTTTATAGGCGGCCATGGTCAGGGTTGCCGCCGCATAGGCCTCGAAGCTGACATCGATCGAGATGACTTTGAAGTCGACCTTGCCATAGACCTTGCCGACCAGGGCGGCGGTGCCCTGCGCCCAGAAATACATCGCCTTCGAGGCGGCGGCGTCGTTGGGGTGGAACCAGGCGAGCACGCCTTCGAACACCACCTCGACCTGAAGATACAGGCCGGCCTTCAGCGGTCCCTTGTTGAACTCGCGCCCGATACCGACCGCAAGCCCCAGGCCCAGTTCCAGCACCGGCGAGAAGGTGCCGTTGGTGATGGCCGGCACGCGGGTCGAGGTGGCGCCGTTCAGCAGGCCGAAATAGATGCCGCCCTTGCCCAGGAACGGCCCGTATTGCAGGCCGAAGCTGACCGAGAAATCGCGGGCATGGGGAAAGCCCAGATCGACCTTGAAATTGCCGTTGGTGAAGACGTCGACGGTGATGATACCCAGCGTGATCGCGACCACACCGAAATCGAGCTGGCGGAACATGTCCGGCACCTGCAGCCGGGCATGGAACACGCCGATGTCGTCGGTGACCTTCTTGTAGAGCAGTTCGAAACTGAAGCCCGAAAGGCCGCCGGCTTCGGGGCCGGCCAGCGCGATCAGCACGCCATAGAGATTGGGGTCGTTCATCACCAGCTTGACGGTGACGGTGCCCATCAGCGTGATGTCGAGCCCGATCAGCCACTGGCTGTTCTCGTCGAAATGCAGCGTGTTGCCGCTGGGCTGGTCCAGCGGGTTGCGGAACGGGTCGTCCATCGGCGTCAACTGCTGGCGCATCAGCTTGATGACGTCGGCAAGCGAGTCCGGCCGGGTCAGGCCGTCCAGCGTCACATGCTGGCCGAAGCCCATATAGCGCAGGTCGACCAGCGAGTTGCCGGCGCCCGGCACCGCGGGTGGGCTGTCGTTCAGCGCGTCCCATCCCAGCGGCGACATCCCCGGCTCGCGGCCATAATCCTTGCCGAGGAAATTGCCGGTGATCTCGATATTGACCTGCGGCTCGCCCGTCGATCGGTCATAGCGGATGCCGACCGTTTTGATGGTGATGAAACCGAGCTTCAGATTGACGGTGTAGTTCAGCGTCACCGTCTGTTCGGTGGGGTCGATGACCAGGGTGAAATGGCCGAGATTGATGCTGTTCAGGAAGGTCCAGGGCGATTCCAGGCGATAATTGGCGTTGGGATTGGCCAGTGCCGCAAAGCTCTCGATCATCGCGCCCAGCGTGACGCCCTGCATCTCGACCGTCAGCACCTGATGGCGCTTGTCGCCGGTGCCGGTCCATGAGGTGCGGGCCTCCAGGGTGAACTTGTCGAGTTGCAGGCGGAACAGCCAGGTCATCTCGGCCGACAGGAACGACAGCCCGACGGTGACGATCAGGTTGTTCAGCTCGAACGAGCCCTTGACCGACCCTTCATAGATCATCACCGGTGCATCGCCATCGGCCGCGTCGGTGATGACGAGGCTGTGCAGGCGTGGCCGGTTGATTGCCAGACCATCGAGGCGCAGCACATCGCGCGCGGCCTGCATGGTGGGGCCGGTCGCCTTTGGCCGCCGCTTGATATCGGCTTCGGCAATCAGCGCCAGCTTCACGCCCAGGATCTCAGGATCCCAGCGCACCGCCACCGCCGCCGACACCGCATAGGGGTTGCCCGCGGATGTGGAATAGCTGGCCCACAGCCGGGTGAGTTCCAGATCGGGCAGCCAGTCGGGCGCGGTCTGGCCCAGGAAGGCATAGACGAATTCGGTCAGGTTCAGCGTGCCGACCGCCAGCCCGCCCTGAAAGGTCCAACTGCCATCGCCCGGATAATAGGCGCCGGCCGACAGGATGGTCATCTGCTCGCCGCCGACATAGACCCCGGCCATGCCGGCAAGCCCGCCCCAGATCTTCGACGGGCTGACCGTCACCTCGAAGGTGACGTTGTCGAGCGTGAAGGTGACGTCGCCGATCGGGATTTCCCAATCGCCATGGGCGACCAGCGTCGCACCATAGGTCTTGGCGGGCAGCGACGCGCCCATGGTGATCCGGTCGATGATCAGCGAGGCGCTGACCGATGGCTGCGTGCCGGGGAAGAAGACCGACATCGCCGCCGCAAGGTCCAGCTCGATGGCGCCGCGCGTGGTCGCCTCGACCGTCAGATCGGGCAGGCCGACCACCACATCCAGATAGACCGGGTTACCCGAATTATCGGTGACCTCCTGGCCGGGCGGCACCTCGCCGTCGCCGGTCTTGGAGCCGAAGCGCATGGTGCCGAACAGGCTGCCGCTCCAGCGGCTTTTCGGCGTGCCCCACAGCACCAGCCAGCTCGCACCCACCTCCTCGATGCGGATGAACGGGATCGGCAGATCCCAAGGGCTGGTCGAGACGATGGTGGCACCGGTATAGGAAATGCCGGTCGGCAGCGGCAGGTCGCCGCCGGTGGTCTCGATGCCGAAGCGCAGATTAGATAAACCGAAGGCGTCGAGTGCCGCCACACCGGCCGGCAGGCTGAAGGTATCGGGCGTGGTGCCGGGAAAAAGCTGCAACAGCGCGATGATGCCGTCCGACAGGGTCAGCGGCGGATCGATGTTGCCGTCGATGTCCCACAGCGTGTCCGACTGAAGCAGGGGCACCGTCACCACCACGTCATGCGGCCGGCCGGTGTTCACCGTCAGCACCAGAACCAGCAGCACCGCCGAGATCAGCGCCGGCGGCTCGTCCAGGCTGTAGACATCGGTATAATCGGTGGTCAGCGACAGCGAGACCTGTTCCACCCCCATCTTCGGCCAGTCGGTCGAAGCGGTGGGCGAAACCGCGATCAGCTTCACTTTATCGGCGATCGCGGCATCGGCGCGCGGATCGATGGTGCCGTTCAGGTTCAACTGGGTGGCACCCAGCACCGCCGCATAGGGCGCAAGCTTGGTGCCGGTCAGCACCAGATTGCCCGAGAGCACCACCGGCGGCACATCGGCGGTGCCGTCATCGACCGCGGTCACCAGAACGCCGGCCTGTTCCGGCCCCAGATCGCCGATGATCGACGGCCCCAGCATCAGCGTGCCGCCGACATCGGGCGAGGGGATGCGCGAGGTGGGCAGGTCGGGGACCAGCGTCGACAGCACCACCTTGCCACTGGCGGTGCGGGCCAGAAGGCTCATCTCCAGCACGTCGCGCCGGTCGTCGTCGACCGTGCCGACCAGGGTCAGCGTCCACGAGGTGCCATCGGCCCAGGTGATCTTGCCGGTCAGGCGGGCCGCTGCCGACAGACGGACGGGGTCGCCGTCGGTCAGGGGCAGCGCCGTCACCCCCAGCGCCGTGGTCAGCTTGCCCATCAGCGGCAGAATGGTGGCGCTGATCGTGCCCTGGGCGGTGGCCCGGACGAAGGCGTCATACAGGGAGGCGACAGACATGGCGCGGGTCTCCGGGCTTCGTCAGCGGGCGGGGGCAGGGGCTGGAGCAGAGGTGGCGGCGGCGAGGCAGGCGGGCACAACCCGGCGGGGCGGCGGCAGATAGCGTCCGATGGTGAGGCGGGCGGCGATGGGGCGGGTGGTGGCTGCAAACCGGGCAAGGCGTCGCGTGTCGCCCGACAGGCTGCCATCGCCGCCGTCATCCTTGGATTCTTCGTCCATGGCGGTCGACATGGCACTGCCCAGCACCTGCACCTGCGTGCTGGGCACGCTGACGATCGCCTTGCTGGGGCCAAGGAAGCCGAAGGCTTCGGTGAAGAAGCCGAAGGCGCTGCGCGTGAACAGATAATCGGCCACCTCGACCGGCGAGGTCAGGCTGATGACGGTGGTGTAGATGTTCTTGGTGATGTCGCTATAAAGCTGCCAGTCCGAGGTATCGATGCGATAGACCACCACCTTGTGCGGTCCCAGCGCATTCTTGCCGGCATATTTGCCGAGCACCTTCAGGATGATCAGATACGGGTGCTTGAACGAGTTGCCATAGCCGGCCGAGGCAACCACCGCCTCGGGCCGCACCAGATCGGTGAAGGTGGTCAACTGTTCCAGATTGCTGTCGGTGCCCTCGTTCTTGGGCGTCATGGTGGCGAGCGATCCGTGATGCGGCGCCGAGATCACCCTCACCGGCTGCACCGGGCTCGCGGTCCAGGCGCCGAGCAGGGTGTTGGCGGCGGCCAGCGTCTCCCAGGTCGCGTCACCGGGCAGGATCATGCGCTCGGCCATATAGTCGATCACCACCACCGCCGAGGTGCCGTTCTTGCGCAGGGCGGCACTGCTCGATTTGGCGATCGGGGCATTGGCGATCAGAATGCGCAGCACCACGTCGCCGATCGTCACCAGGCTGCCGACGGTGCCGTTGGCATCGGCGTAATCGGTGACATTGCTCTTCAGCACCGTGATCGGCGCGGTACCGCCGACACCATAGGTCGCCAGCCGGTTGACGGTGGCCAGGGCGCCGGCGCCCCAGTCGCTGCCGCCATAGATGATCGCGCCCACCTTCATCGGCAGTTCGATCTCGTCGACCGCATCCATCAGATAATTGAGCAGCGACCAGTGGTCGGTGTCCTGATGAGTGATCAGCACATAATCCAGCTTGGGCTCCAGCCCCGCCTGCTGCTGAAGGAACAGCGCCTCGACCACCTTGGTGACGGCGGGTGCCGACAGGTTGAGCTTCAGCACCGAGGATTTGAACATCGTCTCGGCGCCGAAATCGATCAGCACGATCTGGCTGGGCGCCTGGGCATCGATGGTGTCGTACATCTGCAGCATGTGCGCCATGCCCTGGTCGCACCAGAGCGCCGACATGGTCATGCGGGCTGTGGTCATCGCGCCAATTCCTCCGATGAACCCGATCCGCCGGCACGCCCACCTGGAGCATGGGTGGCCGGCCGCACGCGGCGGGGCGGCGGCAGCGGCGCGCCGGCCGGGCCGGTCAGGTGTATATTGCGCGGCAGGGCGATGCGGCCGCGTGCATCGACGCGGCTGTCCAGGATGCTGGCCGGGCGGACGGTGAAGCCGCGTTCAATGCCGGGCAGAACATCGCGGGCCAGCAGCAGCGGCGGCGGAGTGTCGTCATCGCCGCCGCCGCCACCACCGCCCTCGTCCACCATTTCGGTGGCGTTGGTCTGCGGCACGCCGATGATCGCCTGAACCCCGGCCTCGAAGAAGCGCGCGCTGGTGCCGAAATGGCCCTGGTCGTTGATGTCGAACAGCCAGTCGGCGGTCGGCAGCGGGTCGGTCAGGCCGGTCAGCGTGGTGTAGACATTCTGAACGGAATCCTCCAGCAGAAGCCATCTGTCCTGGCCACCGTCATAGGCGATCACGTCATGCGGGTCGGGAAATTCATGGGATCCGGCATACTTGGCCAGGGTGGTCAGAATGATCAGATACGGGTGCTTGTGCGAATTGAACACGCCGGCGCTGGCGAAGACGGAATAGGGCCGGGTCAGGTCGACGAACTCGATCAGCTCGCCGAGATCGCTGTTGTCGCCGTCCTTCTTCTTGGTCATGGTGGTCAGCGCGCCGTGATGCGGCGCCGACATCATGTAGACCGAGGGCAGTGGCGTCGAAGGCCATGCCTTCAGCTTGGTGTTGGCCATGGCGAGGGTCTGAAAGGTGGCATCCCCCGGCAGGACATAGCCAAGCCCGCCAAGCTGAACCACCACCACCGCCGAGGTGCCGTTCTTCTTGCTGACCGTCGATGGCGTGTTGGCGATGATGGTGCGGACCAGAACATCGTCCAGCGCGATCGTCGTGGTGGCACCGGTCAGCGGGTCGCCATAATCGGTGGCGTTGGTGAAATAATACTGAGCCTGCGGGTTCTCCCCCGGTATCAGATCGACCAGCCGCTTGATCGCGGCCTTGGCGCCAGAGCCCCATTCGGTGCCGCCGGCAATCACCCGCCCCACCTCAAGCGGGATGTCGCGCGCCTTCACCTGATCGAGCATTTCGTTGATCAGGGTCCAGTGGTCTTCGTCCTGATGGCTAAGCAGCACTAGATCCAGGCGCGGGGTCTTGCCCTGCGCCTGTTGCAGCGCCAGCGCGTCGACGATGGTCTTGACCGGGGGGGTGACCCCAAGGGTCTCCTTCGACTCGCTCAGGCCATAACCGCGATTGCCGGCGTCGAACAGCGCGATCATGTTCGCCGCCGTCGTTGCCGGGTTGTCATAGCGATGACCATACAGCCGCAGCAGATGCGCCATACCTTGGCCGCACCACAACCCGTCCATGGACGCCCGCCCCACCGCCATGATCAGCCGGCCTTTCGTGTCGCGCACGGGCGCACGCGCCGGATTGGCGCCATGGTCCTGCTGAAGCGGCTGTGGATCTGATCGGCCATGGCGCCGACACCGGACGGTGTCTCAGGCGACCTGGCATCCAGCCGCGACATGGCATTCAGCCGCGACAGGCCGTCCTCCATGTCGTTGTCGTGCGGCTGTTTGGCATTGATCAGATCGGCGACCAGGGTCATCGGATCGGTGTCGGGCACGTTCAGGATGCCGGGGGCGCCGGCATCGAAGGGCCGTACTTCAGTGCTGTGGCTGTTCAGCGTCATCTCGAACAGCCAGTCGGCGGTCAGGCCGGGCGTGGTCAGGTTCAGCACGGTGGTATAGACGTTCTGCCGCACACGGTCGATGACCCGCCATTCGCTGTCGGTCTCGACCGGCATGGGAAAGCGATCCTCGGCCAGTTCACCATAGGTCACCAGCGGATGCGGCGGAAACTCGTCGAAGCCGGCATAGCGGACCATCTTCAGGATGATGATCGATCGGGGGTGGCGGTGGTTGTTCTTGGTGCCGGCGCTGGCGATCACCGAATAGGGCCGGGTATAGGCGATGAAGGCATCGAGCGCCGCCAGATCGACCTCGCCCGCCCTGGTGCTGGCATTCATCGTGGCCAGCGCGCCGTGATGGGGCGCGGACATCATGTAGATCCAGGGCAATGGCGAGCCATAGGGCTGCCATTGTGCGAGAACGGCGTTGCATTGGGCCAGCGTCTCGAAGGTCGCATCGCCGGGCAGGATCATCGCCAGCCGGTCGAGCTGAAGCAGGGCCACCGTCGAGGCGCAATTGCGCCGGATGCTCGGGCTTGTCTTGGCGCTCGCGACGTTCGAGATCATCGTTCGAACCTTCAGGTCGCCAAGCGCGAAGGTGTCGACGACATTGCCGCCGGCGACGGCATAGCTGGACTGATTGGTGGTGAAATAGGTGAGATCCGTATCGGCATCTGCCGTATAGCGCGCCAGCCGGGTGATCACGGCGCTGGCATCAGGCGCCCACAGCGTGCCGCCTTTCAGGATGTGGCCCACCACCAGCGGAATCGCCAGCGCCTCGACCTGGTTCATCAACTCGGTCAGCAGCAGCCAGTGGTCGCCGTCCTGATGGCTGACCAGCACCAGATCCAGCCGCGGCGTGCTGCCGGCCGCCATCTGGCGCTGAAGCTGCGCGATCACCGAGGCCACCGGCGGTGACATGCCATGGGCGTCGCGTGCCATGGTCAGCGCGCGGCCGCCGCTGCCGAAGTCGAACAGCGCCAGACCATCGGCCGGCGCGGTCGCAGGATCGGTTCCTGCATCGGCATAGAGCCGGAGCAGATGCGCCATACCCTGGCCGCACCACAACCCGTCCATGGACGCCCGCCCCACCGCCATGATCAGCCGGCCTTTCGTGTCGCAAGGGGATGCACGCGCCCGCTCGGTGCCATGGTCGACGCGCGGCCAGCGCTGCCGGGCTTGAACGATGCCGTCATATCCGGCCGGAACGTGATGTCGATGCGCATCATCCGGCCCTCGCTATGACCGGTTGCACGCGGCGTGGCGGCACCATGCGCGGTCGTGTGGATGTGGCGAAGCGGCTGTCATCGGCCGGTGTCGCCATCCTGGCCAGCCGTCCGCCGCCCTGGATCGCGAAGGCTGGCAGCCCCCGCGCCGGCCGTGCCGCGCGCTGGCGCGCGATCACACCGCCGGCGGTGCCATGGCTGGCGCGGCGGGTGAGGTTGTGGCTGTCGATCACGATCGGCGTCGCCTCGTCCTCGTCATCCTCGATCAGCATCTCGATGAGGTTGGATTCGGTGTCTGGCACGCTGACCAGGGCCTTGCAGGCACCATAAAAGCCGGTGGCGTTGACCACCGTCTGATGGGTGGGCGTGACAGTGAAATGCCAGTTGGCCACCAGCACCGGCGCCGTCAGGCCCAGAACTGTGGTGTACAGATTGGCGCCAACCTCGTCCTGGCGTTTGAATTCCGCGTCGACCAGATCGTAATAGACCACCGGATGCGCCGGGAAAGCATAGCTTCCGGCATATTTGATCAGCTTCTTCAGCACGATCGCATGCGGATGCTTGTGTGATGTCGCGATCCCGGCGCTGGCGATCACCGAATATGGCCGGGTCAGCTCGGTGAAGGCGATCAGCTCGCTGAGGTCGCTGTCATTGCCGGCATCATTGCTCTGGGTCGCCGTGTTCAGCGAGCCATGATGCGGCGCCGACATCGCGGTCACCGGCTGCACCGGGCTGGTGGTCCAGGCGGCGAGGATCTTGTTCATCGCGGCCATGGTTTCCCAGGTCGCGTCGCCCGGCAGAATGATCCGCTCGCCGGCATAATCGATCACCATCACGGCTGATGAGCCGTTCTTGCGCTCCTTGCTCTTGGCCTTGAATTTACTGGGCGTGTTGGCGGCCAGGGTGCGGATGACGATGTTGCCGAAATTCTTCATCTGGCCCAGCGTGCCGTTCGCCGGTTTGTAGCTTGAGGTGACGGTGTTGAAATAGACCAGATCGGTGTCGGCATCGGCGGTCTTGGTCGCCAGCCGGGTCAGAACGTTCAAGGCGCTCTGGCCCCAGTCCGACCCGGCATAGACGATCTTGCCGACCGTATAGGGCAGCTCGATGCGCTCCAGCTCGTCCATCAGATAGGTCAGCAGGCGCCAGTGATCGTCGTCCTGATGGCTGACCATCACCAGATCGAGCTTGGGCACGCGGTCGCCGATCCGCTGGCTCTGCAGGGCCTCGACCACCGATTTCACCGCCGGCGCCGCGATCGCCGGCTTCAGAACGCTGGTGATGAAGTTCAGCGTCGCCCCGAAATCGAACAGCGCGATCACGTCGGGGATGAACTCGTCCTCATGCTCATTGGCCAGCAGCATGTGCGCCATGCCCTGGTCGCACCACAACGCATTCAGCGTCACCCGCGCGGCGGCGGTGATGTCGAATGTCCAGTCGGTCTGGTCGGTCGGCGTCATCGTCATCAGGCGGCGGTCCCATCGCTGGAACCGTCGTCGACGGATGTCTCCTCGCAGGGTGGGGCGGCGGCGATGCGCGCCGGCCTGGCCGCGCGGATCATCTGGCGGGCCTCGTCGGTGGGCAGCCGTCGGCGGGGCAGGCGTGCCGCGGTGGTGCCGCGCGGCGCGGGCAGGGCGGCGGCGTTGGCGGCGGTCTTGTTCCCCTCGTCCTTGCCCTTGCCGTTATCGTAAGCCGCATACCAGCCGAGCTTGGTGTTCGATGTCTGGTCGGGGTTGCCGAACAGGGTGATGTCGTTATGGCCGGGCGGGAACGACAGGCCCAGGACATGCAGGCCGAAATCCCGCAGCCGCATCAGATACTGGCGGCGGTTCTGCCCGTCGGTATAGGTGGTGAACTGGATGGTCCGGAAGCCGATATCCAGAATGCCCTGCAAGGGCAGGCTGACGCCCAGCATCCGCTCCACGCCCGGCAGGGCCACACCGAAATAGATCGCGGGCAGGCCCTTCTCGCCACCGGCCGGGCTCCACGCCGCCAGCAGCCGCACGGTCAGCCCCACCGATCCGGCAAGCGCGCCCAGCGTGCCCAGTTCCACCTCGTAAACCAGCCCGTACCAGGGCTGGGTCAGCTTGCCCTGCTGAATGGGGGCGGAAATCGAGACGAAGCCGGCCGCGTCGGGGTCGCGGGTCGATGGCGGTCCGCCGGTCACCGCCGGGTCGGGGGTGGCCATCAGCCCGGTCAGCCGCAGGGGGAAGCGCGCGAACAGCGAATTCTCCCGCGCCACACTGTTGGCGGTGTCGAGTGCCATGTTGCTGTCAGCGACCGTGAAGATCACGGTCGAGGGGTCCGACAGCGAGAAGCTCATGGTGATCGCATAATTGGAATAGGCGAGGCCCAGGCTGCTGGCATCGGCTTCGGCTTCGTCGACGGCGGCCATCGCGGCGGTGAACGCGTCCACACCGCCGCTATCGGTGGCGGCGGGCGGCCCCCAGCAGAACGGGTCGAAATTGGCGGGTTCCGCGAAGCGCAGCCGGCCGGTCATCTGGAAGGCGGCGCTGACCGTGGTGTTGCCGCTGGCCGGGTCGGCGGCGCGCAGGGTGACCAGCCGGGTCTGGTCGACGCCCACCTCCATCAACTGGCCAAGGGCGAGTTGGAAGGCGCCGGCATCGCGCATCGCGAAGACATAGGTGTCGCGCGACGACCCGCCATCATTGCGTTCCGACTGATAGACGCCGTCGAGGATGATGTTGTTGCCGTGTTCGCTGGGGAACAGCCGGGTTTCGGTGCCGAACAGCCGGTTGACCATCAACTGCGCCGAACTGGTGAAGCTGGCCAGCTTGCCGTTCTCGAAGCCCACGGTGAGCTGTTGCACCCGGAAGGCGAAGGCGATGTCGCTGGAGAAATACTGATCGATCGGATTCTGATAGTCGATCAGACCGAAGCTCGACGTGATGTCGAAATCGATCCGGCCGCCCTCGGAGGTGAACGAGGTCGCGGTCAGGCCCAGATGATGGGCATAGAACCCGCCGGGGTCGATGCCGGCGGCAAGCGGCTGCAAGGGTTCCGGCAGGGTGTCGAGCGGCACCTCGACCGACAGCGCCAGCACGCCCGCCCAGTATGGATCGTCGATCACCTCGACGAAGCGGTCATAGGGCGAGGCGATCTTCTTCTCGCGCGCGATTGCCACCGATTGCCGCGCGGTGCGGATGATGCTCTGGATGTCGTCACGGGCGGTCGCGGCCTTGCCGTCGTCCGACGAGGCTTCGGGCCAGCTCCAACCCGAGGTGTCGGCGACCAGATCCGCCAGGCTGCGGCCGCTGACGAATTTGAAGATCAACCGGGCATTCTTCGGCCCTTCGCGATCGGGGGCCGCCCAGTTGCGCGGGCTCAACCGGAACAGCCAGTCGCCGATCGCCGGCGACAACAGGCCGGCGAAGCGCTGGAAGACCAGCATCTGTTCGGTGGTGATGGTGGGGGCGGCGCCGGTCAGCATGGCGTTGAACGCGGTTTCGGTGGGATAGACCGGATAGCCGGCGGCGCGCACCGCATTGGCGATGGCGGTATAGATATCGGCCGGCACACCCTTTTCCGGCGGCAGCGCCTGGATCAGGCCCAGAGAGGCGGGGGTGAGCTGATAGGCGACCGAGCCGTTGGCCAGCACGGTGTCGGCCGAGCCCAGCACCATGAACAGGCGGTTGGTCAGCAGCGCCTGACGGAAGGCGCCATCCACTGCCGTGAACCGCAGATCTGGCAACCCGTCGGGCGAGGTGCCGGTGTTGCCGACCGCGAGCCAGGCCCAGGGCACGTCGTCGCCAGCATAGCCGATGGCGAGGCCCGGCGGCGACACCGCCGGGATGGTGGTCTCCGGCAGTTGCAGGGGCGCGCCGCGCAGGGCCGCTGGCAGCCACTGGGTGCCGGTCAAGAGGCCGATCTGGCGCCGGCGTTCGGGGGCGACGCCGCGCGCCTCGATCTCGGTTGCGAATGCGGCCTGGGCCTCGTCGAGCCCGGCATAGCCGACCATGGGAAAGCAGGGTTCGGGATCGTCGGTGGTGAGCGTCGCGGCCGAGATTTCCAGGTAATTGAGAAAGCCGGCGCTGCCGCCGGTATAGAACGGCGCGTCTTCCGGCTGGGCGTAATAGCGCGCGGCGCTGGTGCCGCTGATCCAGCTCCAGGCTGTGGTGCCAAGGCCGGTCAGCGCCGGTGGTGCGGCCTCGTCGAGGTCCATGGCGCGGACGATGTCGAGCATCGGCGACAGAAACGGCGGCGCATAGGCGGGCCTGCCGGCGCGGAAGCTCATCACCGTGCCGCTGCTCTGGGCCAGTCCGACATAATCGAGCCCGGTGGTGCCGCAGAGCAGGCGTTCGGCCGGTGCCGCGTCCAGATCGTCGCGGCCCAGCGCGTCGAGCGAGGCGGTGACGATCTGGCCGTCGGTGTTGACCGGTGTCAGATCGAAATCGCCGTCGGGGGTCAGGTAATACACCACCGGCACGTCGGCGAAGGGTCCGTCGACCACGCCGGTGACCAGCGGCTGTATCGCCATCACGAAGCCCGGCGGTGTTGCGCTGGCGGTGTTGCGCGGCGCCAGCGTCACGCCATAGCCGCGCGCGGTGACGTAACCGGTGGCGAAGGACGGCACCGTGGTGGCGGCGGCGCCGAACGGCAGCAGGCCGAACCGGGTGCGGGCCGGATCGAGCGGTGCCAGCGGATCGACCGAGCAATGCAGCGTGAAGGCCTGGCTCTGGCGCAACGGCTGCACCGCCAGCACCCTGACCGTGCCATCGCCCGCGACCGGATCGGGGCCGAAGAAGCGCAGGCTGGCGCCAAGCTGGTCGATGCCGGTAGCGGTGTCGCCATCGGGTGCCGGCAGATCCAGCGTCCACATCACGCAGCCGACATGGCCCGGAACATAGGCGAGGCCGGCCCAGCCCTGTGATGCATCGAACAGGCCCTCGCCGGTGACGAAACTGAGCGCGGGATTGCCGGCCAGTTTCAGGATCCAGCCCTGTTCGGCATCGGAATTCACCGTCACCGTGCTGCCGGCGCCCAGCACCAGGCGGATGCCGCCCAACTCGATGATCGTGCCGGTGACGACGGCGGTGGTGTCGCCGCTGCGCACCATCGACAACTGGCTCGACCGCCAGTCCTCAAAGCCATGGGCGGCGCCGCTGATCCAGATCGTGCGCGGTCCGCGTGCCGGCGGCAGCAGGCCCAGATAGATATCGAGGGCGGTGGCGAAGGCTGCGTCGTCGCCCGGATCCGCATCCAGCCAGAACCACAGGCCCATGCCGTCGGTCCAGCTTTCGGTCAGGGTGATGCTGGCAGCGAAGCTGGTGGTGGCCGAGGCACGGAACCCCGCGCGCCGGTCACCGCCGTTCAGCCAGTAGATCTCGGACCCGGCCGCCGCCTGGTCGAAGACGGGTTCGGCCGGGGTGGTCATGCCACACCCCCGCCGCCATTGGAGGTGCCAAGGGTGATGCGGTCGCCGTTCAGCAGGGGCAGGACGGCGATGCCGGCATTGGCCGACGGCGCCCAGTCCAGCCGCACCGGATTGGCGGTGCCGGCGTCATAGCTGGCGGGCGACCCGGCCGGTGCCGGCCCCACACCGCGCAACAGGCTGATCCCGGTCAGCGGCAGCCCGGCCGATGATGGTTCCATGCCGCGTTCGGCCAGGATCTCGTTGGCCGTGGTGCCGACCGGAACCAGTTGCTCCACCCCGTTCACCCACACCCGGATCTGCGGCACCAGCGTGGTCCGGCCGCGGAAATACAGCACCCCCACATTGGCGCCGGCATCCCGGCCGCTGCGGATATTGGCGGTGGCGGTGGTCAGATCCGACAGTTTGGCGGCCGCCAGCAGCAGGGCGTTGAATTCGGGGTAGGGCGTGCCGGTCTGGGCGGTCGACGGGAAGCTTGGCGGATAGACCAGCCGCAGGAAGGGCTGCTGCATCTGCGGATAGCCGCCGTCGATCAGGCCGCCGCCGCCCGCCTGCTTGCGATTGGTGGTGGGCGGCTGGGTCACCGCCGTGCCGCCTTGCGCCACCAGCCAGCCGATGAAGGCATCCAGCGTGGTGATGCCGGTGGCGTTGGCGGCCGAGCGGCTGATCTGGTAGTTGGCGACGGCACTGGTGATGAAGCCGTTCAGATAGCCCTGGTCCGGCACCGCCGAGCCCATGGTCTGATAGCTCTCATATTCCGCGCGCAGCACCATGCCCGGCCGCAGATCCACCCAGCCATTGCCGCCGGTGAAACCATAGGCATAGAGCAGCGTTTCCACATAAGTCTGCGGCATGGTGCGCGAGATCGCCATCTGCACCGTCTGTAGCCCGATCGCGGTGGCACCCAGCGTTTCCAGATCGG
The DNA here is from genome assembly GCF_014636235.1 of Tistrella bauzanensis. Lineage (NCBI taxonomy): Bacteria > Pseudomonadati > Pseudomonadota > Alphaproteobacteria > Geminicoccales > Geminicoccaceae > Tistrella > Tistrella bauzanensis. The sequence goes on along the minus strand of NZ_BMDZ01000027.1, from coordinate 6,055 downwards.
CCAGGAAGGTGCCGTATGCGGTATACAGATCGGCGCGGACGGCGTCGGCGGTGAAGCTCCAGGGCAGCGCGCCGGCCGTGCCGTCGATGGTCAGCGTATAGGCATAAGGGGCTGTGCCCTCGGTCAGCACGAAGGGCGCCACGCTCGGCAGATCGGCGGCGGCGGGGGCGCTGGTGAAGATCTGCGGCAGGCCGATCGCGATCGCATAGGGCGCCATCGACGGCTGGGTGGCGGGGATGACCGCCGGCGCGGTGTCGACCGCGAATTGCGGGTAGATGCCGGCCTGGAACACGGCGGCGGTGGCGGCGGGGCCGGTGCAACCGCCAACGATCGGCTGAACCGCCAGACTGTATGACTTGGCCGCGTCGAAGGTGAGCGCCTTGGTGCTGCTGGTGCCCGAGACGATCCAGGCGGTTCCGCTTTCGGCGCCGCCCTCCAGCAGGACCAGCCGATAGGCCTGGGCGCCGTCCACGGCATCCCAGCCGGCGCTGAGGGTCGCGCCGTCATAGCTGGTCGTCAGGCCGGACGCGGCGACATAGGTTACGCCTGCGAACGGGCTCCACGGTCCCTGAACCACAGGGCTTGCCGCCGTTGCGCGCGCTCTGACCGCATAGAGGCCCGCCGTGGTGAAGTTCGCGCCGGGGATCGCGATCGTGGGGGCGGCACCACTGACACTGACCACCATCGCGCCATCCCGCCACAACTCCACCGTATAGGCATCGACTGTCTGGCTGACGGCCTGGATCGACACCTGAAGGCCGGTCGCGGTGGTCGAGAAGCTCGACGCGGCCACCACCGGCGCCTGATTGATGACGCTGACCGCTGCGGCTGGCGGGCCCGACGTATTATTGCCGACCGACCGGGCGGAGAGCTGAAGGACCGTGCCGGCCATGCCCGGCGGCAGGGCGGGAATTTCAAGGCTGCCACTCGCGATCGGGGTCGGGAAGATCGCCGTGGCGACCACGGTGTCGCCGGCCGTGACCGTGACCTGGTTTCCGGTCAGGCCGGTATCGGCCACGATCGGCCAGGCGGTGGTCAGGATCTGTCCGTCGACCGCGGTCTGGCCCATGCCATATATGTTGGTGAGCAGAGGCGTCTTGCTGGTGAACGGCCCGGTCGACGAGCCGCGCGTGATCGCGGCCGTCAGGGTATAGGCATCACCGCCGGTCACGCCGATCAGGCTTCCGCTCCGCGTCATGCCGAGACCCGAATAGCTGCCGCCGTCACTGCCGTCGGGCTTGTACATCTTGATCGCCGAGCCGGTCGCCCCCCAGTTGCCCGCCGGCGGCGCAATGATGGCGGTGATGACGTAATTGGCGGCAAGGCTCGACACGACAGTCTCGGGCGCCACCAGGATCAACCCCATGCCGATGCCCTGCGGGCCGGTGGCGGTGCCGGCCGTGGCCGACGACTGGGCCAGCGCCACCTGATAGTCGAAGGCCAGATCGACGGTGACCGCGAAGCTTGCGGTGAGGGTATAGCTGCCGCCACCGGCATCGGTGCCGGCGATGGGCGCCGTGCTGGCGATGGCGGCGCCGTTCTGGAGCAGTGTCGCCACGAATGACGGCGAGGTGCCGGTGATCCCCGATCCGCCCGCGGTGATGGCCAGGGTCAGCGGCGATCCCACGGCGGTGACCGCGACGGCGGTCACGGCGGGTGCTCCGGCATAGACCACCGCCGGATCGGTGGCCGGCCCTGAACAGATGCCGAATTGCGGCGTCAGGGTGACCGACCAGTCGCCGCCGGACGATCGCAGGTTCGGCGCCACGACCATCTGCCCGAAACCGGAACTGGTGACCTGAACGGCCTGGATGCCGGCCGGGGTCATCAGCAGGATCTCGGTCTGGCTGGTCGGCGTCGCCGAGGCGGCATTGGTCCAGGTCACCGTCAGCAGCGCGCCGTCGAAGGCGGTCGCCACATTGGTCGGGCTGGCGAACAGCAACTGCACCTTGTCGCTGATGATGCCCTCATTCCCCGACACCGCCACCTGAAGGTAATAGGTGTCGGTGGTGGCGTTCATCGTGTCGGTGGCGGTCCAGGTGCCGCCATTGGCGCTGAGCGAACTGCCGGTGCCGGCCACGGCCGTGCCGTCGCTCTTCGTGACCACGATCACGAACGGGCCGGTATAGCCCTGCTGGGGCTGCCAGATCACCTGAAAGACCGGCAGGGTTCCGCCCGTGGTGCAGGTGACGGAGGTGATGACCGGTGCGGCCGGCGTGGACGAGAGGGTCGTCATGGAGCTGTTCCCCAATGCGGACGGACAGATGCGGGCGGACGGACAGATGCGGGCGGACGGACAGATGCGGGCGGACGGGCAGATGCGGGCAGGGTCTGTGGGCGCGGGCGGCAGGCCGGGAATGACGCAACCGGAGCCCGGGCGGATGAGGCGCAGGCTCCGGCGTTCAGTGCGTCATCTGGTACCGATCAGTTGGTCAGGCGCTCGATCAGCGACAGACCGGCGGCCATGCGGCGGCTGTTCAGGATGTCGAGCCGCCATTCGGTGCCCAGACTGTCGAGCGGATCGGCGGTCGTGCCGGCCATGGCCTGCCGGTTCAGCACGCCCTGCATGCGGTTGTCGCCCACCATGATGCCGCCGGCGTCAAAGGCGGTGACGGTGTCGTCATCGATGTCGGTCAGGGCGTCCACACCATCGGGCAGCAGGTCCAGGTTCAGCACCGCGCCGTCATGCGACACGGTTTCCACCAGGGCCAGCGCCACCGGACCGCCGGCGGTCTCGACGATCATGCCGGGCCGCAGATCGGCCGCCGCCATCACACCGGCCGCGGTCGGCACCGGATGGCCGTCGGTCACCAGAACCTCGGCGCCGCAGGCGGTGACCAGCCGGTAGAGCGGCTTGTCTTCATGGCCGCGCCAGATTTCGGCGATGCGCAGGCTGGTGCCGTTGGCCCCGGCCACCCGTTCCCCGGCGCTCAGGCTCTCGATCGGCCGCCGGCCGCCATCGGCCATGCGCACCAGCGTGCCGGTGGCGACGCAGCCCCACACGAACTGCATCGGCGCAACGGTGGCGATGTTGGTGGGGGGTGTGGTCACGCCCTGCGGCACGCTGGTCACACGCACGAAGGTGCTGCCGCCGGGGGTGATGCTGAAGTTCAGCACGAAATCCAGGTCGATGGTGTTGCCCTGGTCCCATGGCGCGCCCTGGAACCAGTCGGGGCCGATATTCCAGCTCACGGCACTGCCCGATCCGTTGCACAGGCCCGGGATCTGATCTTCCGGGAAGGCCAGCGTGGCGCCGTCGCCGGTGCCCGACCGGCGCATCAGCACGCAGGAGCCGTTGAAATTTGGGTTGGCGGCCACGGTATAGCCATTGACCAGTTGGGCCGAGCCGTTGACCTGAAGGCCCACGATCGGCTTCGAGCCGTCGGTGCCGTAATTGTAGTAATAATCGCAGTCACCGACCTGTCCCGGCGTGCGGTTCAGCGCGACCTTGATGTAGTCGCGGTCCGGATGGCTGTCGTGATTGGGGTTCAGAACCGTGATCGACTGAACCGCATTGGCGCCGACGATGGATGCGGTGGCAACCGACATGTCCGCCAGCGTGCCGCCGGCCGGCAGGTACATCGCGGTCAGGGTCGCGGTGACGTTCAGGTCGCCCCCCTCGTCGGGCGCCACGCCGCTGACCTCGATGATCTGGGTGGTGCTGTTGTACTGCTGAGGGATGCTGGAGGATGCGATCTGCGCGCCGGTCGCATCGTCGGTCAGAACCAGATTGGCGGCGATCACCGTGGCGGTGCCGGTCAATGTGACCACGCCCTGGGCGGTCACGACGCGGTTCTCGCGTTCGACACCGATATAGCTGACATTCACCATCGACTGCCATTCGCCGACCGTGGGCTCGTCCATCTCCAGCAGCGTCTGGCGCGGCGGCTTGCCGGTGGCCAGCCGGGTGCGACGGGTGGTCTCGATCAGATGGCGCGCGGTCGGGAAATAGCGTTCCATGAAGTCGTCGCCGCCGAAACGGTCGAGCACGAAGCGCCGGTGAACGTCGTTGGTCATGTCCAGGCTCATGACCCCACGCTTCGTGGCTGCGGCCTGATCCTTCACCGCATGAAACACGGCGTGCTCATCGGCGGTCATCGGCTGAACCACGCGCCCGAAGGCGTCGAACAGCGGGCTTGGCTGCCCCTTCATCGTCGGCATCTTCTGATCCCCTTCCCCATCTCTTCTGATATGTCGGTCTTGTCTTGACCTGAGGGTCGCAAACGGCCGCCCGTGCCGCACCGCAGGGTGCCGCCACGCCATTCATCGCCACTCACGTCTTGGATTATTGCGTGAAAGGGTAGGAGTGTGCCTGTTGGGTGTCAATCGCAGTTCCAAGAAAACCAACAGTCGTTAATCTGTTGCAATCTGGTGTTGTGGTGATGATAGTTTCAACCATAACGTGTATTGCATCGATTGCCGGCGATTGCATTCATGTTCTGGACGGGGGCGTTCAGCGGCGCTCCACCCGGTGCCGGTGGGCGGCCATCGCGGCGCCGGCCAGCGACACCAGACCGAAGCACAGAAAGCTGTTGGCGTAAGACCCGACCAGGCCGTGGAGTGCGGCAAAGCTGGCCGGTCCGATCACCACACCGGCAAAGGTGAAGATCAGCACGCCGCCGGTGATGGTGCCGACCAGCCCTTCGGGGGCGCGGCGGGCGCTTTCGGCCAGCATGATGCCGTTCCAGCCATTGGTGGCATTGCCGATCACGCACAGCAGCGCGATCTGGGCCACAGGCCCGATATCGCCGGCGGCACCGATCAGCAGCGCGCCGGCCCCCGAGATCGCGCCCACCATCGCCAGCACCAGAAAGCCGGCCCGCAGCCGGTCGGCGACGAAACCCCACAGCACGCGGCCGACCGCGCCGGATGCCTGAACCAGCGCCAGCGCGCTGCCGGCGGCGATCGGCGTCCAGCCCTGTTCGGTCACCAGCATGGCGACGGTGAAGGTCGACAGCGACAATTGCAGCATGGAATACAGCAGGCCCAGCAGGCTGAGCGCGCGCAAGGGGGCAAGCTTCATGGCCAGCCGCGCGCCCAGGGTCCAGTCCTGGCCAATCCGCGCCTCAGGCATGCGGTCGGCATCCCAGCTCGGCCGCAGGCGGGCCAGCAGCACGATCAGCAGCATGGGCATCAGGGCCGCCAGCCACAGCCCCGCCTGCCACGAGATCAGGGCGGCCAGCGCCGGAAAGCAAAGGCCCGCCGCTACCCCGCCCAGCGGCACGCCGGCCTGTTTGATCGAGAACACGGTGTTGCGCCGCGCGGGCGGTGTCACTCGGATCAGGATATGCGACGCGGCCGGATTGTTCAGGCCATAGCCCAGGCCGCACAGTGCTGCCCCCATGGCCATCAGCGCCAGATGGCCCGATCCGAAGCACAGCAGCGCCACCACGAATGTCGCCATGCTGGCCTGCGAGACCCGGGCCGCGCCGAATTTGCGCACCATGCCGCCGGCGGTCACCGAACTGATCGCCGCCGTCAGATAGATCAGGCTGACCTGATAGCCGATCAGTTCAGGGTTGACCCCAAGCGCCGCCGCCACGGTGGGCGCCATGGTCGACAGCGCCAGCACACCGCCGGTCGCGATCATCTGGATGGCCATGGTCATGGCCAGGGCGGTGCCGAAGCCGGGTGGGGCGGGGCGGGGCGGGCATCGGGGCGGCAGGGATCTGGCGGGGCTGGGATCCGGCGCCGTCGGCATGGGGTCTGTGGTCACGATGATCGGATGCCTGGATGCGGAGGAGGTGTGCGGTAAATGTACGGACAAATTATCTCCACCGTCCATGCCCGCCGACGCAATGCAGGCATGCTCCACAGGGCCCGCTCATGCCCTGTCGGCCGCCGGCCCGGCGGCGGCGGCAAGTCTCCGCTCATTCTGGTTGGGGGGAAGCATCCGCAGACGTCATAATGTGTACTGGTATGTGCGGCGACGATGAGAAATGGCCTCAGGCAAGAGGTATCTTGCTGCTGGTGAGGGGATGTCCCGCCCGATGTTGAAAAGGGCTCGGCGGACGTCGCTGGTTGATGAGGCTATGCAGCCTCGCAGACGGGGTCA
>NZ_BMDZ01000026.1 GCF_014636235.1 Tistrella bauzanensis | reverse complement strand
ACCCCGTCTGCGAGGCTGCATAGCCTCATCAACCAGCGACGTCCGCCGAGCCCTTTTCAACATCGGGCGGGACATCCCCGCGGGCAACGCCATTGCCCGGCAGGATATCCGTTGGCTTATGGCTGGCATGATGCCGTGGTGGCTCATGCCGGTTGGGCACAGGCGGATGGTCGTCTCATCTGGCCCCAAAGATACCCCTCTCTTATGTGAAAGGCCGATAATGTTGCAGCTTGCCGCAACACCGGTCCATGACGGGGGGGCCGGTGACGATGCACGGGTTGGTGGCCGGCTTGCGTCTTCATCAGGGCATCCGCGCGTCTGGCCTTTTCCTCGGATGGCGGCGCGACCAGATCTTTCAGACACCAGATCCTTCAGACAATCGATGTCCCAACCATCGATGCAAACACACCTGGAGATGAAGCGCAGTGGATAGCAGCAACAACCACGACCGGATCGCAAAGAAGCTTCAGGATGTCGGGGCCATGCTTGAAATGCAGGCGGCAAAGCTGCATGGCGACGGCAATGATGGCGGCGCCTTGTCGGATGGCTATCGTGACCTGAACCAGTCTTATCGCAATCTCAAGCGCCGTGTGGATGCGGGCAAGGATAGCCTTGATGAGCTCGACCGCTCGGTCGACCAGCTTGAAGAAGACGTCACCGCCTGGATGGCCGATGTGGAAACCACCCCGCCGAGCAGTTCCGCGACCTGACATCGCGCGCCACGGAACGCCCCTTGATCTCAGCCCTCGCGGCCGGCCATGGCGAAGCCGCCGGTCGCCAGTTCAAGGATTTCGGCGGTGATGTCATCCTGATGGATGCGTCGGGCAAGGCCGGTCAGATCGTCATAGCGGCGGTCGATGCCGCTGCGCGCGGCGATCATGGCGGTCATACGGGCGTTGTTTTCCGCCGCATAGGCCAGAAGCAGCGCCTCGCACAGATCCGCGAAGACATGCTCGCCAATCAGCCCCGCCAGCAATTGTGCGGGTGGCATGGTGATCAGCGGCGGCAGGGGGGATGGCGCAACCCGCGCCGTGTCGGTCACGCGCCCCAGATCGAACGGCACCAGCCGCCGGCACAGGATGTCGGCATCGGGCCGGGCATGGACGATTTCCGCGCCGGACACAGCGCCCGTGGCCATGCGGGCATAGATTGCCGATGCCAGATGATCGGCCAGCGTGGTGATGTCGTCGACATGCGCCGACATCGGGGTCGACCAGCGGATGTCCACCCCGCGTGCCGTCGCCAGCATCAGGCCGCGGTCGCCGATCATCATCCACTCTATGGCCGCGTGGCGGCCGGCGGCGCGCACCGCCTCGTCGATCAGGCGGTCGGGCAGCCCGCCCACGAACCCCTGATCGGGTGTCACGATCACCAGGACGGTAGCACCCCCGGCCCCGACGGTGCCCGACGCATCGGCCGTGCCGGCATCCGGGGCCATCGCCAGCACATCGGCCATCGCCCGGCGGATGACGGCGGCATGTGCCTGAACCGCCGGCAGCCGCGTCCGCGCCTCCCGCGCGCGCGCCGACGCGATGCCGCGCATGGCGGTGACGATCGCCTGAAGCTGCCGGACCGTGCCGATCCGGGCTTCGATATCGTGCAGCCGGCCACTCATGCCCCGCCCACCACCGATCGCGCCGGCGCCGCAGCGGCACCAGCCACCAGATCGCGCATCACCTCGACCAGCTTTGCCTGGGTCGCGTCATCGAGCGCCTGCCCTGCCGCGATCGCGCGGGCGGCATCGCCGGCATGGGCATCCAGATGTGCCGCCAGCAGCGGCCGGACCCGATCGACAAGTGCTGCACCGCCGGCATCGAACACCCCCGCCGACAGCGCCACCAGAACCGCGATTTCGTCGATCGGCCGCAGGGCACCGAAGCGCGGCTGACGCAGCCAGGCGCGGATCGCCTCGCCCCGGTGGATGCGGTCCCGTACCCGGGTGTCGGTCATCCGCCCGAAGCGGGTAAACATTTCAAGCTCCAGAAACTGGGCGTAATCCAGCCGCAACCGCCCCACGGCCTTGCGCAGCGCCGGGGTCTGGGTCTTGCCGCCCACCCGGCTGACCGACAGCCCGACATCCACCGCCGGGCGCTGATCTGCCGCGAACAGCCCCCGGTCCAGCACGATCTGGCCGTCGGTGATCGAGATCAGATTGGTCGGAATATAGGCCGACAGATTGCCGGCATCGGTCTCGGCGATCGGCAGGGCGGTCAGCGAGCCGCCCCCCAGGGCCGGTGACAGCTTCGCCGCCCGTTCCAGCAGCCGGGCATGCAGATAGAACACGTCGCCCGGATAGGCCTCGCGTCCCGGCGGTTCACGGGTCAGCAGGCCCAGCTCGCGATGGGTCGCGGCATGGCGGGTCAGGTCGTCGATCACCACCAGCGCGTGGCCGCCGGCATCGCGTATCGCCTCGGCGATGGTCATGCCGGCGAAGGGGGCGATCCATTGCAGCCCGGCCGGCGCACCGGCGGCCGCCACCACGAACACGCAGCGCTCCGGCGCGCCGAACCGGGTCACCGCCTCGATCACCCGCTTGACCGCGGATGCCCGCTGCCCGACCGCGACATAGACGCAGGTCATGTCGCCCCGCGCCTGATTGATCATCGCATCCACCGCCAGCGCCGTCTTGCCGGTGGCGCGATCGCCGACGATCAGTTCACGCTGTCCGCGCCCCAGCGCAAACAGCGCATCCACCACCAGCACGCCGGTCTCGACCGGCTGGGTGACCAGATCGCGGTCCATGATCGTCGGCGCCGCCCGTTCAACCGGCATCCACCCGGCGGCATCGACCGGACCGCCGCCATCCAGCGGCCGGCCCAGCGGGTCGAGCACCCGGCCCAGAAGGCCCGGCCCGACCGGCACGGTCACCACCTGGCCGGTCCCGCGCACAGCGTCGCCGGCGCCGAGATCGGCGCCGTCATCCATCAGCACCGCGCCGACATGACCGGTGTCGAGCGTCAGCGCAAAGCCCCGTCGTCCCGCCCCCAGATCAAGCAGCTCCATCAGCCGCAGATCGGGAAGCCCCGAGACCAGGGCGATACCATCGCCCATATGCTCGATCCGGCCCACCGCCTCGGTGTCCGGGCCGATTGCAGCCCCGGCAATACGGGCATCCGCGCGTGCGACCCAGCCGCCGTCTCCGTCTTGGTCGCGGTCGCCGCCGCCGTTCTCGAACGTCCTGTCGTCAGCCCCGGTCATGGTCTGGCCAGTTCCTCGGTGATCCGGGCCAGATCGGCCCGGAAGCTGTTGCGGACGACGGCATGATCGGCGACCAGTTCCAGCCCCGCGATCAGGGCCGGATCGACCGTGACGCGGACCTTTGTGTCCGGGGTGGCGCGGCCCAGTGCCGCCAGTACCGCCGTCTCAAGGCGTGCCGACGTCTCCCGGTCGGGGGCGACCGCCGCCACCACATCCACCGGCCCCGTCGCCAGCCGGGCACGCAGATCGGCCGGCAGAGCGGCAAGTGCCGATGCGAAGCCGTCGACGAAGCCATCGATGCGCGCCGCGGGCGGCAGGCGATCGAGCAGCCGTCCGGCGATCCGGACCGCCAGATCCTGCGCACCCCGCGCCGTGTCGGCCGCCCCCGCCTGGGCCAGACGTGCCGCATCGTCGGCGGCGCGCGCCATGATGGCATCGGCGTCGGCATGGGCTTTGGCGATCACCGCCGCCGCGGCACGGGCGGCATCGGCGGTGGCAAGGGCCGTGGCCGCCGCGCGGTTCGCCTGCTGGCGATCATGGTCCTCGCGGGCCCTGGCCGCCAGCGCATCGGCCTGGCTGCGTGCGGCCGCCGCCGCGTCCATCTCCGCGACCACCGCAAGCCGGCGCTGCTCGATGATCCCGGCCACCGGCCGGAACAGAAAGTGCCTCAGCAGCCAGATCAGGATCAGGACATTGACCGCCTGGATGGCGATCGTCCACCAGTCGATATGCATCGCCCTGCCCGATCAGCCGGCGAAGGGATTGGCGAAGAGCACCAGCAATGCGACCACCAGGCAATAGATCGCCATGGTCTCGATCATCGCCAGGCCCACGAACAGCGTGCGCGACAGGGTCGGCGCCGCCTCGGGCTGGCGGGCGATGGCCTCCATCGCCGCCGCCACCGCCCGGCCCTCGGCCAGCGCCGGTCCGATGGCGCCGAAGGACACGGCCATGGCGGCCGCAAGAATGCTGACGATTTCAATCCAGTTGGTCATGACGGGGTCCGTTCAGTGGCAGATGGCGGAAGTTCTGGTTCCAGTGGCGGCGGGCCGGCCGGCGCGGGTGGATCGGCCAGCGCAGGTGGATCGGGCGGCGCATCGGCCTCTCCCTCCAGCCCCGAGGCGATGAACACCATGGCGAGAATGGCGAAGATATAGGCCTGGACGGCCCCGGTGAGCATATCGAGCGCCATCAGCGGGATGGGCACCAGCAGGCCGGCCAGCGACAGCACGATGCCGATGACGAACACCCCGCTCATGACATTGCCGAACAGGCGCACCACCAGAGAGAAGGTGCGGGTGACCTGTTCGACCAGATTGAGCGGGATCATGATCCAGCTCGGCTCGGCAAAGGTCTTCAGATAGCCGCGCCAGCCGCGGCGCTGCACGCCGACCACCACCACCGACACGGCGACGATGCCGGCCAGCGCCGCGTCGGTTTCGATATGGGCGGTCGGCGGCTCGATGCCCGGCACCAGCGACGACCAGTTGGCGGTGAGGATATAGATCAGCAGAGTGCCGATCAGCGCCCGGAACGGCGCGGGGTCCAGCCGCATCGTCTCGCGGATCTGGCTGTCGAGCGTCTGCACGATCAGTTCGAGCGATGCCTGAAGCTGCCCCGGCTGCAGCCGCAGCCGCCGGGTGGCGAGTGCCGCCCCCAGAACCAGAACAATCATGATCCCCCAGGTGGTCAGAACCGGCTGGGTGATCGCGACCGGCCCCAGATGGAAGGCGACCGGGGTTTCGAGCGGCGACTGGATCATGCTGCCCGCTCCCGATCCTGCCGGCGTGCGGCCGCGACCACCAGATGGCGCGCGATCAGCAGACCCGCCGCCACCGCCAGCAGCACGGCCGCCCCCAGCGTCGCCGCCAGGACCAGAACCGGTATCAGCACCAGGAAGCGCCCGATCTGCCAGGCCAGCGCCGGCAGGGTGCGACCCTGGCCGAACAATGTGATCGCCCGGCCGAGGCCGCGAAAATGCACCTGCCCCAGCACGAAGCCGGCAACCACCGCCAGAACCACCTGCAATGCGGTCGGCAGGGTCGACGCCACGGCCGACAGATGGGTGATGTCGCGGTCGATGGCGGTGATGATGTCGATCATCGGCGCTGCATCCATTTCCAGGCCGACCACAACCCCAGCGCCGCCCCCAGCAGCAGCAGCGCGGCCGCGAAGGTGATCCCGCTCGACGCCAGCCGGTCGAGCCACCGGCCCAATAGCAGGCCAAGCAGCATCGGCGTCACGATCATCCAGCCCAGCACGCCGATCTGGCCAAGGCGGGTGCCGATACCCGCCTCGTGATCGGCCTTTGCCGCCCGCTCACGTGCCGCCTGCCGGTCGGCGGCGGCGGCCATGCGGGCGTCCTGGGCACGGCTGCGCGGACTGCCCGGGGCATCGTCGCCGGCATCGGGCGGATCACGTTCTGCAGGTGCGGTCATGGCGCGGGCTCCCGGGGGGTTTCGCGCAGATGCAGCAGCATCTGGCGCACGGCGCGGGCCTGAAGCGCCAGCTGTGCGGTCCGGGCCTGACGGTCATCATCGTCCAGGGCCGCGCGCCGGTTGGCGAGGTCTGCCCGCAAGGCGCCCGGACCCTGGCCGAAGATCGCCTCCCGCGCCGCCAGTGACACCCGGCCGCCGCCCTCGACCCTCAGCAGACCGCCGGAAATCAGGCAGCATTCCGAGCCACCATCCGCCCGCCGCCAGATCACCACCGAGGCATCGAGCACGGTCAGGAAATCGGCATGGCCGGGCAGCACACCGAAGCCGCCGCTGGCATCCTCGGCACGGATCGCCGTCACATCGTCGAGATCACGCAGCATCGCCGCCGGTGTGGTCAGGATCAGATGCAGATATCGCCGCGTGCTCATGATGCCGCCAGCCGCGCGCGCGCTTCTTCCAGATCGCCCACCATGTACAGGCTGTCTTCCGGCCAGTCGTCGCAGTCACCGTCCAGAATGGCGCGGCAACCGGCGATGGTATCGGCCAGTTTCACCGAACGGCCGGGGGTGCCGGTGAAGGCTTCCGTCACCGTGAACGGCTGGGTCAGGAAGCGTTGCAGACGGCGCGCCCGTTCGGCCAGCCGCCGGTCCTCGGCACCCAGCTCCTCCATCCCCAGCAGGGAGATGACGTCCTGAAGCTCGCGGTAGTGTTCGATGGTGCGCCGCACCCGTTCGGCCGTGCGGGCATGCAGTTCGCCCACGATCAGCGGATCGAGCAGGGTCGAGGACGAGGCGATCGGATCGACCGCCGGATACATGCCCTCGGCCGCCATGCCGCGCGACAGCACCACCAGACTGTCCATATGGCCGGCAATCGCTGTGACCGCCGGGTCGGTAAAGTCGTCCGCCGGAACATAGACCGCCTCGATCGCTGTGACCGCAGCACCACCGACGGAGGCGATCCGCTCCTGAAGGGCTGCCACTTCCGATGCCAGCGTCGGCTGATAACCAACACGCGATGGTAACCGCCCCAGAAGGCCCGACACCTCCATGCCGGCCTGGACGAAACGGAAGACGTTATCCATCAGCAACAGCACATTGCGGCCACGCACGTCGCGGAAATGCTCGGCCACCGCCAGCGCGGTCATCGGCGCGCGCCAGCGGGCGCCGGGCGGCTCGTTCATCTGGCCGAACACCAGAACCGTACGCGCCAGAACCCCGGACTGTCGCATGTCGAGCAGCAGTTCATGCCCCTCGCGCGACCGCTCGCCGATGCCGGCGAACACCGAAATCCCCTGATAGCCGCTGGCCATAGCCTGGATCAGCTCCATCACCAGCACGGTTTTGCCAACCCCGGCGCCACCGAACATCGCAGCCTTGCCGCCATGGGCCAGCGGGGTCAGCAGATCGATCACCTTGATGCCGGTCTCGAACACATCGGTCGCGGCGGTCTGATCGGCCAGAGCCGGTGCGGCGCGCAGGATCGGCGCACGCAGCACGTCATCAGGCAGGGGTGGTCCCTGATCGGCAACACGGCCGGCGGCATCCAGCAGCCGGCCCAGCACTGCATCGCCCACCGGCACCAGCACCGGGCCGCCGGTCTGGCGGACGACGGCTCCCCGACGCAGGCCACCGGTCGGCATCAGAGCAATGGCACGGACATGGGACCGGTCCAGATGCGACTGCACTTCGGCCAGGATCACCGCTGCGTCACCATCCGCGATTTCAACGACATGGCCGATCCGGGGCAGATCGCCGTCCTCGATGTGAATGTCGAGCACGGCGCCGCGCACGGCCGTGACCCGCCCCGCTCCGTCGGTTGTCGTCGGCACTGTGTCCGCCACCCTGGTCTCCTCTGCCTGCTGCTGCACCGCATCATTGCACCATGCGACAGGCATCATGTCACCGGCACAACGTGCCGCCCTTGACGCGGATCAAGCCGCGCGCGTCTCATCTGGTTCATTCTGATTTTCCGGACGGTACGGATGTCATCTTCAGGCAGATGGCTGATGGCCTCGGCATCGCTGCAATTCCGGTCGCCGGCCTGCCCCCATATCGCGGGCAGCCGCACAGTCGCGCACCGTGCGGCGTTGCTCGACGCGGCCCGCCGCATCACTCAGGCGACCGCCTGAATCGGGCGTTTCCAGACCGATGCGGGATCATCCGGGGTCATTTTGGTATCGCATCTTGCGTCGGACGCGCCTATAGTGCTTGAAGTCATCGTTCGGAAACGGCGGTGGCCCGCAGGTGGACCATCCGTCGTCATGGGACGTCAGTTTGCGCCATGATGAACGGGGGTTCCGGCGGAACCTCAGGAATCAGGAGCGCGCGCGTACCGGCAGGCGAATTCGCCCCCAGCCCCCGTCCGGCAAGTCTATCGGATCCCGTCAGCGCGGCTCCAGACCTATCCGTTCAGGCAACGGCACGGCGACATCGCCGAACAGTTTCCCCGAAAGCGGTTACCAAACCTGCGGCAGAATACCTTGTGCGCCTGTTCGCGCCTTGCGAGTATCGTTGTTGCGGATCCTCGGCAACCTTTTCGGAGTCGCACCGGTTCTCATCGCCTCCTCCTTACATCAAGTCGCGCCCGGCCCGGGGAAATGGCCGGCGCTTCTAAAGTCGTATGAGAAGGGCGATGCGCCATGGCGACCGGTACCGTCAAGTGGTTCAACAGCACCAAGGGCTTCGGCTTCATCACGCCTGACACGGGCGGCAAGGATGTGTTCGTGCACATCAGCGCCGTTGAGCGCGCCGGCTTGTCGACGCTGAACGAGGGTCAGCGTCTTGAGTACAGCGTTCTGACCGAGCGCAAGGGTGAGAAGGCGGTGGACCTGGTTCCGGCCGACTGAGTGCTGCCAAGTTTCGGACCGGAGACCGGATGGCGACCACGGGGGGATCCGGACCCCCGGTCCGATGTGGTGCCAGACCGGCACCACAGATGAAGAGCTTCCGCAGATCGGCATGGCTGGACATCCGGCTGGTGGCCGCCGGATGTTCCAGGCCCGATCTGCAGAAGACGCCTGATTGCGGACGGCGGGCGGTTCATCCGCCCGGACGGCGCAGGCGGGCGGCTCCGGTCCTTTGAGGCCGGGGCTCGTGGGAACAGGAGTGCGCGTACCGGAAGGTGCCGGCAGGATCAGGGGACGTGCCTCCCCGGACCGGCCGCACCGATGACATTGCGGCGGCCGCCGGCGGCCAGAGGCCTTGGGTCATCCGATGGGAAGGCCAGGTTCTGAAGCCGGCACCGTACGACGTCCGGTCCAACCCCGCCTCCATCATCGCACCCGGCCTCCGCCCGCGACACCATTGCGGGGGCGGGTCATCAAGACCAGGAAGAGCGACCAGACATGTCGACCGGTACCGTCAAGTGGTTCAACAGCACCAAGGGCTATGGCTTCATCACTCCCGATGAGGGCGGAAAGGACGTGTTCGTCCATATCAGCGCCGTTGAGCGCGCCGGACTGTCGACGCTGAACGAGGGCCAGCGCCTCGAATACAGCGTCCTGACCGAACGCAAGGGTGAGAAGGCCGTGGACCTCGTCCCCGCCGACTGATCGGCAGGGCCATGGGCTGAGCGGACGGGCAACCGGACGGTCGGGCCTGAGGACCACAGATGCTTTCGAAAAGGCGACAGCTCCGGCTGTCGCCTTTTTTTATACGCCGCCGCCGATGTCCGGGCCCCTGATCGGGCATTGTGCCCCCCTGGCCGGGCAGGGTGGCCCCTTGGCCCGAAATTGTGCCAGCGTCACCGGATCTTAACCCCCACGCCATAAAAGCGGAGCGGATCGCGGCCTAGAACTCGTTTCCGAGACAGTGATGCGCGTCACGGGATGGTGTCCCGCCACCCCCGGCGCCTGTTGCCCGGAGGGTGTTCCCGATGACGGTCGCACGAGCCCTGCCTCCCCTGGCATTTCGTCCCGACGGACACTCCGCCGGCCAGCCCCCCCACCAGCAGCCGCCCCGCGCCCGCGAACGCCCGCAAGGCCCCGGCGGCGACAATCCAGGCGGCAATGGCGGATCAGGTGGTGGCGGATCAGGTGGTGATGGTGGCGGACGCCGCCGCTATCGCACCGTCTTCATCTCCGATACCCATCTCGGCACCCGATTCTGCCGGACCGACCTTCTGCTCGACTTTCTGGCGACGGTCGACTGCGATCATCTGTTCCTGGTCGGCGACATCGTCGATGGCTGGCGGTTGAAACGGTCGTGGTTCTGGGACGGCCCGCACAATGCCGTGGTTCAGGCGATCCTGGCCAAAGCCGAGACCGGCACCCGTGTCACCTGGGTGATCGGCAATCACGACGAATGCCTCATGGCCTATGCCGGCATGCAGTTCGGCAATATCACCCTGGTGCGTGAAACCGAACACCGCCTGGCCGACGGCCGCAAGTTCCTGATCGTGCATGGCGACGCCTTCGACATGGTCGTGCGCTATGCGCGCGGTCTGGCACTTCTGGGCGATGTCGCCTACAACCTGGCCCTGCGCGTGAACCGCTGGCTGAACGTGGCCCGACGCCAGCTTCATCTGCCCTACTGGTCGCTGTCGGCCTATCTCAAGAGCCGCGTCAAGGAAGCCTGCGACTTCATCAACCGCTTCGAACAGGCGGTCACCGATGAAGCCCGCCGACGCGGCTATGATGGCGTGGTCTGCGGCCACATCCATCACGCCGACATCCGCGAGACCGAGGGCATGGTCTATGCGAATGACGGCGACTGGGTGGAAAGCTGCACCGCGATCGTCGAAAGCGACTGCGGCCGTCTGCAGATTCTGGATTGGGGCGCACGTACCCGCCGCCGCGAACTGGTGGCCCTGGCCCGCGCCCGCACCCGCCGCAACCATACGCTGCCCCCAGCACTTCTGCCCGAGCCCCCGGCACGTCTGCCGGAGCCTGCAGCAGGCCGGCGTCGCGAGCCCGCCGCCAATCAGGAGCCCGTGGCATGACCGGGCCTTCGGCGGCGCTTCCCGATCTGCCACAGGCCCGCCCTATCGCCAGCGGCATCGGCGCGCCCCGCCATCTGGTGCTGGTCACCGACGCCTGGGCACCGCAGGTCAACGGCGTGGTGCGCACCCTGGGCCGGATGGTCGACCTGCTGACCGAGCGGGGCTGCAACGTCCAGGTTATCGCACCGGCGGCGTTCCGCACCCTGCCCTGCCCGACCTATCCCGAAATCCGGCTGGCGTTGGCGACACCTGCCATGGTCGGCCGCCGGATCCTGGCGCATCGCCCCGATGCCCTGCACATCGCGACCGAAGGCCCGCTGGGCTGGGCCGCCCGCCGCTGGGCGATCCGTAACCGCGTGCCGTTCAGCACCGCCTTTCATACCCGCTTCCCGGAATATGTCACCGCCCGCACCGGACTGCCGGTCGGCCTGTCCTATGCCATGATGCGACGCTTCCACAATGCCGGCGCCCGGACCATGGTCGCGACCCCCTCTCTGGCCGACGAGCTGGCGACGCGGGGCTTTACGCGGGTGGCGCTGTGGTGTCGCGGGGTCGATCTCGACGGCTTCTCACCGGCCCTGCGTGACACACAGAGCCCGGCAGGGGATGAGGCGCTGGCAGCCCTGCGCACGTTGCCACGCCCCTGGCTGCTGTATGTCGGACGGGTTGCGGTCGAAAAGAACCTTGAGGCATTCCTGCAGGCACCCGGCCTGCCCGGCACGCGGATCGTGATCGGCGACGGCCCGGCGCGGGCCGATCTGATGCGCCGCTACCCGGCGGCGGTGTTCCCGGGGCTGCGCAGGGGCGCCGCCCTCGCCTGGGCCTATGCGCAGGCCGATGTCTTCGTCTTCCCCAGCCGCACCGACACCTTCGGTCTGGTGATGCTGGAGGCGATGGCGAGCGGGGTGCCGGTCGCGGCCTTTCCCGTCACCGGCCCGGTCGATGTGGTCGATGTGGCAGCCGGTACCGGGGCGCTGGACGACGATCTGGGACAGGCCATCGCCCGCGCGCTGGCCCTGTCCGGCAGCGGCGCCGGCCGCCAGGCCGCGCGCGCCCATGCCGAGCGGTTCACCTGGGATGCCTGCGCCGCCCGCTTCCGCGACCTTCTGGCGCCGTTTCCGATGATCGGCCGGCCGGACGCCACCGCCGTTCACGCGATCGTCAGGTGACGCAGCCGCAGGGTCGGGCCATAGTCGGGGCCACACATGTGCCCGCCATCGACCTCGTGTCCCTGCCAAGCTGGTTCCCGCCCCTCATGATGCCGCCGTCATTCGACATCATTGCCGCCGAAGCCCTGATCCGCGGCAGCGTTTTTGCCGTGCTGCTCGCAGGCTTCGCGCTGGCGGAACGCCGATGGCCGCGGCGGGGCCGCACCCGCAAGCTGGAACGCCGCCGCCGCTGGGTCGCCAATCTGGGGCTGGCGCTGGCCGACACACTGGTGCTGCGGCTGGTGTTTCCGGCAGCGGCAGTGGGTGCGGCACTGGTGGCCGAGGCATCGGGCGCCGGATTGTTCGCGGCGATCGGCCTGCCCGCCTGGGCGACGGTGCCCGCAGGCTTCGTTCTGCTGGATCTGGCGGTCTGGGCCCAGCATCTGGTCATGCACCGCGTGCCGGTTCTGTGGCGACTGCATCGCATCCATCATCTGGATATGGCGCTCGACGTCACCAGCGGCCTCAGATTCCACCCGGTGGAGATTCTGCTGTCGATGGCGTGGAAGATCGCGGTGATCTGGCTGCTGGGCGTGCCGGCCATCGCGGTTCTGGCATTCGAGGTGGCGTTGAACGCGGCATCGCTGTTCAACCATGCCGATCTGAACCTGGGCGCGACCGTCGACCGTCGCCTGGCACGGCTGATCGCCACGCCGGATTGGCACCGGGTGCATCATTCAGCCGTGCGGCGCGAAACCGACAGCAATTACGCCTTCTTCTTCACACTGTGGGACCGTCTGTTCGGCACCGCCCGCCCCGTGCCGGCCGCCGGCCATGATGCGATGGTGATCGGGCTGGATGACACCGCAGCCGCACGGGACGGCCGGGCCGGGCCGGCCGCCCTGCTGCTGCGCCCGTTCATGGCGCCCCCCGCCGGTGCATCCACGGTCAATCCGCATAAGGCGGCGGCGGGGCTGCCAGCAGCGCCCGGTTCTGATCCAGGAACGCCCGCACAGCCGCTTCGGCCCGGCGGCGGTTGAGCCGCTGAACCGCGCCGGCACGCTCCCGCGAGCGCAGCCGGTCGAACAGCACCAGGCTCGCCGCCATCGCGACATTCAGCGAGAACCGCATCGGGATCTTGACCACATGCGTGGCCCGATCGAGGAATTCCGGCGCCAGCATGCCCCGCTCCGGCCCCAGAACATAGACCGCGCGCGGCGGATGACGAAAGGCCGGCAGATCGACCGCGTCATCCGTCAGCTCGACGGCGACCAGCGTGAAGCCCTCAGGGAACCGCGCCGCGGCCGGGCTGTCGAACGCCAGATGCGGCACGGTCGGGCGCGGCGCGGCGGCCTCTGCCGCCACGGCATCGTCCCAGTGCCGCCAATGCTGGCTCGTCTGCCAGTCGGCGCCGGCGGTGAAGGTATAAGCGCCACCATGGGCCGCGACCAGCCGGTTCAGGGTGCCGGCATTGAACGGCTTGCTCGACCGGTCCAGCCCCACCGCGAAACAGCCACCGGCATCGGGATCCTCTATCTGCATCATTGCTGCGTCCTTCGCTCGCTGTGGCGACAGTCATACCCGCAGACCGGCCTGATGCGCAATTTCGCAAGATCATCCCGGCCTCACACCCAGCCGAGCGAACATCGAATACTTTATGCAACCCATCGTCCCATCAACTGAAAATGTATAAATTTACCATCAGGTAATACTGATCAAATGATGTCTTTTTTCTGCTTAAGCACTTGGTTAACACATTTGCGCTAATGTGTCGGAACACGCGGACAGGCCGGCAGCCTGATTTCTATGCATCACTGCTGATCTGAAGCGTTTGGGCAATTCAATCGCGTTCCCTCTGAGAAATGGTGCAAGAACATGCGTGTAGCGCTCGGCCTTTCTTCAAAGATCATTCTTGTCGGCGGTGGTGCACTGGCTGTACTGCTGGCGGTTGGCATCACGGCAGTCGCCCGCATGGCTGAAGACCGGGTGCTTGCAACCTCGCTGGAGAGCGGCCGCGCACTGTCCCGACAGCTCGCGGCCGAAATTTCGACCCAGATGTCGACAGACCTGGCGGTCGCCGACGGCGTCGCCAACAGCTTTTCTGCGATGAAGGCCGGTGGCGTCATCGATCGGACCGTCTATGATCGCGTCATCGAGGCCAATTTCGTCCACGCGAAAGACCTTCTCGGCGTCTGGGCGGGGTTCGAGCCGAATGCCCTGGACGGCAATGATGCCGCCTTCCGCAACACCAGGACATCCGACGACACCGGCCGATACCTGACCTATATAAACCGGGTGAGCGGCCAGACGCTGGTCGAGACCATCGGCGATTATACCGGCCCGAATTCCGCCTACTATCAAACACCGCTGACCACCGGCAAGACCTTCATGACCCCGCCCACGATCTATGATGTGGCCGGACGGGACGTGATGTTGCTGTCGGCGTCGGTTCCGATCAAGGCGGGTGGCGCCGTCGTCGGTGTCGCCGGTGTCGATATCGAGCTGGATGCCTGGAACAAGCGGCTGAATGAGACCAAACCGTTTGGCACCGGCAATGTGCTGCTGTTCACCAATGACCTCCGCGTGATCAATCATCCGAAGGCCGAACTGCGTGGCCAGCCGATGCAGAAGCTGACCTCCGACGACACCACCGAGATCGAGCGCGTCGTCCGCGACGGCCTGACCATGGAAAGCGTGTCGTGGTCTCCCAGCCTGAACTCTCAGGTTTATCGGATGGTGCTTCCGGTCCATATCCAGGGCTATGACAAGCCATGGAGCCTTCTGGTGAACATCCCCGAGACCTCGATGCGCGCCGCCGCCGACGAAGTGCTCAACAGCATGATCATCGGTGGCGTGGTCCTGGTGCTGCTGATCGTTGCCGCCCTGGCGGTGACCGTGCTGTTTCTGGTCAAGCGGCCGCTGAAGCACTCGATGGGCGTCATCGCGACGCTGAGCGGCGGTGACACGACTGTCGAGATCCCCCACACCCACCGTCGCGACGAGATCGGCGCATTGAACCGCGCACTGGTCGCCTTCCGCGACACGCTGGCCGAGACCGAAAACCTGCGGCTGGCGCAGGCCGCGACCGAACGCCGGTCCGAAGAGGCACGGCGCGAAAGCACGCTGGGCCTTGCCGACACGCTTGAGCGCGAGGTGAGCGGTATCGCCGACGAGATGACCGAGCTGGCCGAGGGGCTGGAGCGGCGTGCATCGGAAATGCGCGGCATCGCCGACACCACATCGGCCAATTCCGCCACTGTCGCCGCGGCCGGCGAGCAGACCAACGTCAATGTCCAGACGGTCGCGACCGCGACCGAAGAACTGACTGCATCCGCCCACGAGATCGGCCGGCAGGTGACGACGGCATCCGACATCATCGCCGAGGCCTCGTCGCGTGCCGCCGACACCGATGGCATCGTGCGCCGGCTTGCAGGCTCCGCCCGTCAGATCGGTGACGTGGTGAAGCTGATCAACGACATCGCCGCCCAGACCAATCTGCTGGCGCTGAACGCCACCATCGAGGCGGCACGCGCCGGGGATGCCGGCAAGGGCTTCGCGGTCGTGGCCTCCGAGGTCAAGACGCTGGCGACCCAGACCGCCAAGGCCACCGACGAGATCGCCAACCGCATCGCCGCCACCCAGAGCGACACCGAGCAGGCCGTGGGGGCAATCGCAAGGATCGTCGAGACCATCGGCCGGGTTCGCGAGGCATCCACCACCATCGCGAGTGCGGTGGAAGAGCAGATCGCCGCGATCAGCGAGATTGCCCACAACGTCAATCAGGCCGCTGTCGGCACCCAGACCATTTCCTCGGCGATCGGCGAGGTGGCCGGCGGTGCCGGACAGACCGCCGAGGCAGCGACATCGGTCGCCGGCGCCACAGGGCAGCTGGTCAGCAGCTCGGCAACCCTGCGGCGGTCGGTTGAAAATGTGGTCGACTCGCTGCGCCGCGAGGCGCGCGAGACCGGAGAACGCCTGGGCCACTGATCATACCCATCCGTTCATACCCATCCGTCCGGCACCCCCTGTCATTCCATAGCTGCGCCGTCCGATGCCCGCATCGGGCGGCGCAGTCGTTCGTGACAGACCGAACGGTGCTGCTGCGACGGTTTCATGTCCGTTTTTTGGCACTTCCGAAACGGCGCGTCTGCGCTTACCCTCAGCGCCATGATCAGCGATGCTCCCGCACAGGGCGCCATGGCGCCCGCTCCAGCCCTTGTCAGCCCCGATGCCAGCGGCCTTGCCGATGGTGCCGTCGGCGATCCACTCATGCCCGCGCCAAGCCTGGCCATCGACACACCGCCCGCCATGCCGGCGGCCGCGGCGGCGTTCGATCCGGACCGCTTCAACCTTGCGGCCTATTGCCTGGCCTGGAATGCCGAGCGGCATCCCGACAAGCCGGCCCTGATCCTGATGGACCAGGATGGCGTGCGCGACAGCATCAGTTTCGACCGGCTGTACGATCAGGTGCGCCGGGTGACCGCAGCGCTGGTGGCGCTGGATCTGGCACCGGGGGCCCGGGTGATGATCCGGATGGGCAACCGGATCGAATTCGCGCTGGTCTATTTCGCAACCGCGGCCGCCGGGTTGATCGCGGTGCCGACCTCGGCCCAGCTCACCCCCGCCGAAGCCGGGTTCATCGCCCGCGATTGCGGCGCCGCCGTGGCTTTCGTTGCCGACGGGCTGGAAATCGCCGAGCCCTATCCGGGCGGCATGCGGCTGCTGGGGCTGGACTGGCTGGCCGCGGCCATTCGCGGCCGTCACGGCGCCGATCCGTTGCTCGGCCCCGCCCATGATCCGGCGCTGATGATCTATACCTCCGGCACCAGCGGCAGGCCCAAGGGCGTGCTGCATGCCCATCGCGCGGTCTGGGGTCGTCGGCCGATGGGCCCGGGATGGCACGGCATGGGACCGGCCGACCGCGTGCTTCATGCCGGTCAGTTGAACTGGACCTATACGCTGGGCGTGGGGCTGATGGACCCCTGGGCGCATGGCGCGACCGCGGTTCTTTATGCCGGTCCACGTGATCCCTCGATCTGGCCGGTGCTGATCGAACGATCCGAGGCGACGATCTTTGCCGCCGTCCCCACCGTCTATCGCCAGATGCTGAAATACGGCACGCTGACCCGCGACCGGCTGCGCAGCCTGCGCCATGGCCTGACGGCGGGTGAAGCTCTGCCACCCGCCCTGACCCACCGTTGGTTCGATGCCGCCGACCTGCCGCTTTACGAAGCGCTGGGGATGAGCGAGGTATCGACCTATATCTCCAGCGGCCCCGACACGCCCCTGCGCCTGGGCAGTCCCGGCCGTCCGCAGCCCGGCCGGCGGATCACGGTCCTGCCACTGGATGGCGGCACCGATCCGCTGGCCCCCGGCGACATCGGTGTCATCGCCGTGCACCGCGACGAGGCCGGGCTGATGCTGGGCTATTGGAACCGGCCCGATGACATGGCCGCTGCCTGGCGTGGTGACTGGTTCATCACCGGAGATCTGGCGCGCGTCGACAGCGACGGCTATTACTGGTATGATGGACGATCGGACGAGGTGATGACCGTGCTCGGTTATCGCGTCTCACCGATCGAGGTGGAGGCGGCGCTCAGCGCGCATCCGGCCATCGCCGAGGTGGCTGTGGCACCGCGCAGGCTCGACGATGCGCTCACCATCATCGCCGCCTATGTGGTGCCGAAGCCGGGCCGCTCGGGCGAGCTGGATCTTGAAGGCGTCAATGCCTGGGTCGGCAAGCATCTTGCCCGCTATAAATGGCCGCGCGACCTGATTCTGGTCGACAGCCTGCCACGAGGCGTGAACGGCAAGATCGTCCGCCGCGCCCTGCCGCCGGGCCGCTGACCAGCCCTCTTTGCGGAACCAGCCCTCTTTGCGGAAGTAGACAGACGCCATGCCCTATCTCGCGCGCGTTCTCGTGGTCATGCAGGATCCGCGGGTCGCCCAGCGGATCATGGATGGCCTGCGCGCCCGGGGGCTGTTTCTGTTCAGCGCCCGCAACGGCGCCGAGGCGCTTCGCCTCGCCCGGCAATTGCTGACGGATGTGGTGATCATCGACGACCTTCTGCCCGATGGCGATGGCTGCGATTTCGTCGATATGCTGCACAACGACCCCGATACCGGGCATATTCCGGTCCTGATGCTGGGCGGCCGGGCCTCGTCGGCCCTGCGCCGACGGTCTCTGGCGGTCGGTGTCGACGAACTGCTGATCGGCACCTATGACGAGGGGCTGATCGCGGCGCGGATGTCGAAGCTGGTCAGGCTTGGCATCATGCAGGCCGAACTGCGTCGCCGCGCCGCCACCGCGCGCAGTTTTCGGGTCGAAATCGACCGCCGCCGCGGCCAGGAAAGCCGGGACGGCCCGCCGGTGCTGCTGCTGGCAGCCCAGCTCGGCGAAGACCTGGACGACGTGGCCGACATTCTGCAATCCCGCTATCGCCTGCTGCGCACGGCCGGTGCCGCCGAGGCGGCGCAATTGCTGCACGAGCAGGTGGTCGACACGCTGGTGCTGTCATTCGACGGCGGCGACCGCGAGGACTGGCTGGGCCTGGCACTGCATGTCCGCGACACACCGGCCCTGTATGACGTGCCGGTGCTGGGCATCGGCCAAGTCGCCTCTGCCCCGGATGTGCAGACCCTGATTCAGACCGGTATCGACGATCTGATCTCCCGGCCATTCAGCCCCGATGAACTGCATGGCCGGGTGCTGTCGGCCCTGCGCCGGCGGCGCCTGCGTCGCAGCCTGACCGCCATGTTCGCATCGCTTGAGGCACCGGCAACCATCGATGCCGAGACCGGTGCCTTTCAGCAGGCGTTCCTGCGCGTCCATCTCAGCCGGCTGGTGTTCGAAGCGTCGAAATGGGACAAGCCGCTCAGCATCGCGACCGTATCGTACCGCAATCTGTCTTTACTGATCGAACGCCGGGGCCCCGCCGCCGCCCAGAGCGTTATGGCACGCGCCGCCGACACATTGAAGCGGCTGGTGCGCGTGGAAGACCTGATCGCGCGTGCCGACGACAACACCCTGGTCGCGGTGCTGACCGACACGCCTGGCGACCGGTCGCTGAAGGCATTGCACCGCATTGCCGGCAGCCTCGCCACCACCGATTACGGACTGGCGGGCCTGCCGACGGCACCGATCTGGATGCAGATGGGCCATGCATCGCTTGAACCGTCCGACACCGCCGACAGCCTGCTGCTGCGCGCACGCCAGATTCTGCTTTGAACGTTCACGACTCCGGCGACGTCGGCGGCTTCGGGGTGAGTGCCGCGCGCGCCATATCGGCAAGGATGCGGCGGATTTCAGGCGATGCGCCGATGGCAATCCCGGCAAGGCCGGCCACAGCAATCCCACCAGCTGGATTGCGGCGGACGAGTTCCGATGCAAGGCCGCTCATGGCGGCAATCTCCGACGCACCGGGTGGCGCCCCTGCGCCCGCGGAACCGGTGGTTGACGAAGAATGATGGCGATGGCCGCTGCCGCCAGGCTGCAGCCCGCGAAGAACAAGCTTGCCCGCCAACATCACGATCAGGGCCAGGATCAGCAGCAACAGCGCCGTCCACAGCCCCGGTGATGCCGGATGCCAGGTCAGGGTATCGACCCAGATATAGAATGCGGTCAGGGCGAAGCCCGCCGATGCCAGCAGGATGATGCCCGCCAGCGTATACAACATGGCAGCGGCACCGGCGCGCGCCACCGCCGCTTCAACTTTGTGCATCATGTTCAGCATGAGTGCGCGCCCTCGGGCTGACAGGGATGATGGGCAGGGGCGCCCGCCCGGAAGAACGGCGGCAGCGCGCACTGCACCCCGCCGCCTTCCGATGTTCGGGCATCACAACCGACGGTTGCCGGCACGATCGACCGAGACCACAAGCCGGGGCCGGTCAGCGCCGGTCCAGCAGCTTGCCGATCACCAGACCCACACCGAACGCCACCAGCACACTGGTCAGCGGCTTTTCCTCGATGGTGCTCTCGGCCGCCCGCACGGCCCCGCGACCACGCTCACCTGCCACATGCATCAGCCGGTCGACTTCGCCACGCAACCGTTCCATCTCTTCGCTTGCCTTCTCGCTCAATGCCTCGGCACCCACGCCGGCGGCGCGGCCGGACTGGCGGGTCGCCTTGGCGAGATCAGCGCGCAGGGCGGCCAGATCGGCCTTCAGAACCTCCATTTCCTTGTCGACGGCGGTCTGTTCTGCGGTGGCCATTGGACTTCATCCTTTTCTGATCAAACATGCTGAACGCAACCGGCCGGCACGAGATACAGGGGTTCGACGCGCCGGGACGCCGCGCCTGACCGGCAGCGGCGTCCGCATGCCGTAAACTGCCGGCAGCCGAACCTGTTCCCTGCCCGCCCTGTTCCCTGCCCGCAAGGGCCGGTCACGATGACAGATGACATGTAGGAAGCTGCACCGCGTAGTGTAACCCGTGCCGTGTGACCGTTTTGGGAGCCGTCTGTAACAGCTTGCCGTGCCGGCCGGTGTTCAGGCCGCACGCCCGGTGCGGGCAATCCGCGCCAGCGTGCCGATCAGATCGCGGGCGCCTTTCAGCCGGTCTTCCACCGTCGCCCAGGCCCGCACCATCACCAGCTTGTGGTCGGGTCTCAGCCGGATCGTGCCCGATTGTTTGGCGATATACGGGATCAGCCCGTCGGGCCGGGCGAACTGGTCCAGATGGAACGACACCGTCGCCCCCTTGGGGCCGGCCTCGACCTTGGACACGCCGGCCGCGATGCACAACTTCTTGATTGCCACCACCTGCAGAAGCTGGCGGACCTCATCGGGCAGCGGCCCGAAGCGGTCGACCAGTTCGGCCGCAAAGGCGTCGATCTCATCACCTTCCTCAAGATCCGCGACCCGCCGGTACAGCGACATCCGGACATCCAGATCCGAGACATAGGTGTCGGGGATCAGCACCGCTGCGCCCAGATTGATCTGCGGCGACCAGTCGCGACGGGCAGGTTTCACCTCGACGTCGCCACCGCCGGCCTTGGCGGCCTCGATCGCGTCGTCCAGCATCTGCTGGAACAGCTCCAGCCCGACCTCGCGGATATGGCCCGACTGTTCCTCGCCCAGCAGATTGCCGGCGCCGCGGATGTCCAGATCATGGCTGGCAAGGGTGAAGCCCGCCCCCAGGCTGTCGAGGGTCTGCATCACTTCCAGCCGCTTCTGCGCCGGGCGGGTGACGGTATGGTTGGCGGGCAGCATCAGATAGGCATAGCCGCGCAGCTTGCCGCGCCCCACCCGGCCGCGGAGCTGATACAACTGCGCCAGACCGAACAGATCGGCGCGATAGATGATGATCGTATTGGCGCGCGGGATATCCAGCCCGCTCTCGACAATGCTGGTCGATAGCAGCACATCGTATTCGCCACCATAAAAGCCGCCCATCACGTCTTCCAGGTCGCCCGCGCCAAGCCGGCCATGGGCGACCGCGATCTTGACCTCGGGCACCAGCATCCGCAACCGCTCCTCGACCTCCTTCACCTGCTCGATCCGCGGACAGACGAAGAAGCACTGCCCGCCGCGATACTGCTCACGCAGGATCGCCTCGCGCACGATCACGCTGTCATAGGGCATGGTGAAGGTGCGCAGGGCCAAACGGTCAACCGGCGGCGTCGCGATGATCGACAGCTCCTTCACGCCGGCAAGCGCCAGTTGCAGGGTCCGCGGGATCGGGGTCGCGGTCAGAGTCAGCACATGGACGTCGGCCTTCATCTCCTTCAGCCGTTCCTTGTGCTTCACACCGAAATGCTGTTCCTCGTCGACGATCATCAGGCCCAGATCGCGGAACTGAACCCCCTTGGCCAACAGGGCGTGGGTGCCGATCACGATATCGGCGGTGCCGTCGGTGATCGCCTTCTTGGCTTCTGCCACGCGCTTGCCGGTCACCAGTCGCGACAGTTCGACGATCTTGATCGGAAATCCCTGGAAGCGTTTGGTAAAGCCCAGAAAATGCTGATGGCACAGCAGCGTGGTCGGGGCGATGACCGCCACTTGAACACCGCTCATCGCGGCAATGAACGCCGCTCTCAACGCCACCTCGGTCTTGCCGAACCCCACATCGCCGCAGATCAGTCGGTCCATCGGCCGGCCCGAAGCCAGATCGTCGATGACATCCTCGATGGCGTGAAGCTGATCTTCGGTCTCGTTATAGGGGAAGCGGGCGCAGAACTCGTCATACAGCCCCTGCGGCCGCTCGATCCGGGCGGCCCCCTTCAGCTTGCGCTCGGCCGCGACCGCGATCAGGGCGTCGGCCATGTCCTTCAGCCGGTGCTTGGTGCGCTCCTTGCGCTGCTGCCATTGCGGCCCGCCCAGACGGTCCAGCGGCGCCGGGCCGTCTGACGTGCCATAGCGCGACAGCATGTCGATATGCTCGACCGGCACGAACAGCCGGTCGCCGCCCTCATAGACCACCAGCACGCAATCATGCGGCGCGCCGGCGGCGGTGATGGTCTCCAGCCCCTCATAGCGGCCGATGCCATGGTCGACATGCACCACCAGATCGCCGACGCTCAGCGTGTCGGCATCGCGCAGGAAGTTCTCGGCGCGGCGCTTGCGGCGGGTTTTGCGGTTCAGCCGGTCGCCCAGAATGTCCTGCTCGGTCAGCACCGACAGGCTGCCCGCGACATAGCCATGATCCAGCGGCAGCACGATCAGAACCAGCGCGCCGGGCCGGGCGGTATCGATCCTGTCCCAGGTCTCCACCGCCTCCACCGGCCCGATGCCGTGATCCTCGAACACCGTGCGGATGCGGTCGAGTGCACCGGCGCTGTAGCAGCACACCACCACCCGGCGTCCGGCGCCGCGCTCGGCGGCAATATGGCCGGCCAGGGCATCGAACAGGTTGACGCTCTCGTCCTTGCGCTCGGGCGCGAAATCCCGCGCCGGACTGCCGCCCAGCCGCGCCGCGCGCCAGCCCGTGGGCAGGGGCCGGTCGGCCGGCCCCGGCTGCACGCTTGCGCGCGGCCCCGCCTTCGCCATGTCCGACCATTCCTCAGGCGTCAGATACAGCTGATCGGGTGGCAGTGCGCGATAGGGCGCCTCGCGCTCGCCGCCGATGATCGACACCGGGCCGGTCTTGCGGGCCTCGAAGTAGTCCTCGATCAGCGCCCGGCGCTCGACGAACGCCTCGTCGGTCAGATGGTCGAAGATCAGTGCCGGCGCGTTGAAATAGGCGGTCACCGGTTCGAGATAGGGGTGGAACAGCGGCAGCCAGTGCTCCATGCCGGAATGGCGCCGGCCGGCGCTGATCGCCTCATACAGCGGGTCGCCGGTACCCACCGTGCCGAAGGCCTGCCGATAGGCCTGGCGGAAACGCTGGATGACCGTGTCGGTCAGCAGGATCTCGCTCACCGGCTTCAGATCCAGCCGGCGGATGCGGGCATTGGAACGCTGGGTGACGGGGTCGAAATTGCGGATCGCCTCGACCTCGTCGCCGAAGAAATCGAGCCGCACCGGATCGGGCTCGCCGGCCGGGTACAGATCGACGATGCCGCCACGCACGGCGAACTCGCCCGGCTCCATCACCGTGCCGGCGCGGACATAACCGTTGTGCGTCAGATAGTCGACCAGCCGTTCTGTGTTCAGCCGGTGGCCGGGCTCCAGCCGCAGCCGGGCCAGCGTCAGGCTGTCGCGCGGCGGCACGCGTTGCGACAGCGCATTGACCGTGGTCACCACGATCGCCCGCGCCCGCCCGCCGGTCACCGGATCGTCGGCGCCGGGGCCGCCGGCCAGCCGGGTCAGGGTATCCATGCGCTCGGCCGCGATCATGCCGTTGGGCGAGACCCGGTCGTAAGGCAGGCAGTCCCAGGCCGGCAGACGCAGGATCTCGGTGCCGGGCAGATGCACCTTCAGCGCCTCGGCAGCCGCCACCATGCGCGTGTCATCGCGCATCACCAGCACCAGATCGCGGGCCGGCCGCGCGGTGGCCAGGTCGGCCACCAGTTGCCAGACCAGCCCGTCGGGCGCCTCGGTCAGCAGGATGCGGCCGGGGCGGTCGAAAAGCACAGGATCGATCAGCACGGGCGTGGCGTCTTTCTATGGTCGGAACGCGGCCTCGGTCGGTGTCGCGTCTCAGGCTAGGTCCGCGGCAGCCCGGGTCTGGCCCATCCCACGATCAGGCGCCGCCGCGAAGTCGAAGGCCATCATCAGCACCATGACCGGATTTTCAGCCAGATCCGCAGGCACCGGCTCACGGCCGCTCAGCCAGTTGTACAGGTCGATGTCGTTCTCGTTCAGCAGCGCTTCGAAGGCATCCAGACTGGCCGCGTCGAAACGGTCGAGCCAGACATCGGCAAACTTGCCGAACAGGATGTCGGTTTCCTTGCAACCGCGATACCAGCTCTGATAGCGCAGCCGGCGGCGGCGGGCGTCGGTGTCTTCGGCCATGGCGGCTGGACCCTCTCATGCGGACAAGACTGCGCCCCGTGATATAGCCCGCGACCGGCTGGCTGTCACCCCCATGGACGCGCCGGGCGCGCGTCCCCGTCCATCGGGTGCCGCGTCGCTTGTCTCGCCAGCCACCCGCCCCTATCGTGGGCGCGTCCGATGACCGGACGGCGACAGCGCCCCATGACGCCCCTTGACGACACCACCACCATCCGGACCAGATGCGCCCCGAACCCCTGTTTCCCCTGTTCGCCGAAGCCACCACCCTGCCCGGCATCGGTCCGCGCGTGCTGAAGCTGGTGGCGCGCGCCGCCCACGGCGACCGGGTGATCGACGTGTTGTGGACCCTGCCGATCGCGCTGGTCGACCGGCGCCACGCGCCGCCGGCGGCCCAGGCCGCGGCCGGCCGCATCGCCACCTTCGATCTGGCCATCCTTGAACACCAGCCGGCCGAACGGCCGCGCCAGCCGCATCGTGTGCGCGCGGCCGATCCGGACGGCACCCCGGTGACCCTGGTGTTCTTTCACGGCCGCGCCGAGGACTGGCGCCGGCTGATGCCGGAAGGCGAACGCCGGATCGTCAGCGGCAAGGTCGAACGCTATGGCGGCGAGGTGCAGATGCCGCATCCCGATCACATCGTCCCGCCGGCCCGCCGGGCCGAGATCGAGACGGTTGAGCCGGTCTATCCAGGTGCCGACGGGCTGTCGCCAAAGCTGCTGCGCCGGGCGGCACGCGCGGTGCTGGACCGGCTGCCCAGCTTACCCGAATGGATCGACCGCGGCGTGCTGAAGCGCGAGCGCTGGCCAGACTGGCAGACCGCGCTGCGCCAGGCTCATGCGCCGGTCGATGCCGATGACCTGTCGCCGCTGACACCGGCACGCCGCAGGCTGGCCTATGACGAACTGTTCGCGAACCAGTTGGCGATCGCGCTGGTGCGCAACCGGCAGCGGCGGTCCGCCGGGCGCAGTCTGGCCGGCACCGGCCGGCTGACCGGGCCGGTCGAAGCCGCCCTGCCCTTCAGGCTGACCACCGATCAGCGCCAGGTGCTGTCGGAAATTGCCGGCGACATGGCCGGACCGCTGCGGATGCTGCGGCTGCTGCAGGGCGATGTCGGCAGCGGCAAGACCGTGGTCGCCCTGCTGGCGATGGCGATCGCGGTCGAGGCCGGCGGACAGGCGGCCTTGATGGCGCCGACCGATGTTCTGGCCCGCCAGCATATGGAGACATTGACCCGGCTGGGGGCGCCGGCCGGGCTCCGCTTCGGCCTGCTGACCGGGCGCGAGCGCGCCAAGGCACGGCGCGAGGTTCTGGCGGCGCTGGAGGCGGGCGAGATCGACATTCTGGTCGGCACCCATGCCCTGTTTCAGGATGAGGTGGCATTCCGCGACCTGGCATTGGCGGTGATCGACGAACAGCACCGCTTCGGCGTGCATCAGCGGCTGCAATTGTCGTCGAAGGGCCGGGGTGTCGACACGCTGGTCATGACCGCGACGCCCATTCCCCGCACGCTGGCGTTGACCACCTATGGCGATATGGACGTCTCGCGGATCCTGTCGAAACCCGCCGGACGCAAGCCGATCAAGACCCGGGTGCTGCCGATCGACCGCATGGACGACGTCATCGACGGCGTGATCCGCACCATTGCCGGCGGCCACAAGGTCTATTGGGTGTGTCCGCTGGTCGACCAGTCGGAAAAGGCCGATCTATCGGCGGCGACCGCGCGGGCCGAGGAACTGACCGAGCGGCTGGGGCCGCGGGTCGGGCTGATCCACGGTCAGATGAAGGGGCCCGACAAGGACGCGGCCATCGCCCGCTTCCGGTCCACAACCGCCGACGACCGGACCGATGTGCTGGTCGCCACCACCGTGATCGAGGTCGGCGTCGACGTGCCGGACGCCACCGTCATCATCATCGAACATGCCGAGCGGTTCGGTCTGGCGCAGTTGCACCAGCTGCGCGGCCGGGTGGGACGTGGCGACGATCAGGCAAGCTGCCTGCTGCTCTATGCAAGCCCGCTGGGCGAGATCGCGCGTAAACGGCTGGAGGTGATGCGGGCGACCGAGGATGGTTTCGTGATCGCCGAAGAGGATCTGCGCCTGCGCGGCGGCGGCGACGCGCTGGGCACGAAGCAGAGTGGCGAGCCGGAAATGCGGCTCGCCGATCTTGATATCCACAGCGATCTGATCGAGATCGCCCAGGCGCAGGCCCGCCTGGAAATCGAACGCACCCCCGAACTCGATGGGCCGCGGGGGCAGGCCTTGCGGGTGCTGCTGTATCTGTTCGAACGCGATCAGGCGGTTCGCTATCTGCGGTCGGGCTGATCGTCGGCCGGCGGCCGATCACCCGCAGACTGGCAGATCAGTTGCCGACGCCGGTCACGGTCAGATGCCGCACACGGCCGGTGCGGTCACGCCAGGCGATTGAGGCGCCGGCCCGCAGGCCGAGCAAAGCCGCCCCCACCGGGGTCAGAACCGACACCCGGTTGCTGGCGATATCGGCCTGACGCGGGAAGACGAGAATGGCCTGCTGATCGGCACCATCTTCGGCACGATAGCGAAGCTGGCGGTGCATGGCCACCACATCGGCGGGTAGTTCGTCGTCGGCGACCACGGTTGCGCGGTCGAGCTCGGCGGCGAGGAAAGCGGCGGCGGTACCCGGCTCCACGGCGGCCATGTCGGCCAGCGCGCTCAGGCGGTCGAAATCGGTCTCGCCCACGAACACCGGCGGCGGCGTGGCGATTTCGGGAAGATCGACGACGGCAAAGGCGGTCTCGGTCATGATGTTGGTATCCTTGGATGAGGTGTGTGGAACCACGCGCCATGGCGCCGGCAGGTTGCCGGAGCATTCCGCATGGGATGTTGGGGGATAGGTGGATGTCGCGCGGGCCCGGCGATCCCACATCAGGCATGGGGTGCAACGGCCCTGCCGGAGATGCTGGTCCGGATATGGCCCGATGGGCGCGGGTCCGACGCTTGATCAGAAGACAACGCCCGCGTCGGCCTGGATGCCGACAGGGCGGATATCGCTTTCAGAGGTGAGGACGATATCGAAAAAAGCACCATGTCCCGGACCGGGTGCCCGCGGACATCTAAGGTCGGGGACAGATACGGCCCGGGCGATCAGCCCTGAACGAGATTACCGCCGCGCATCTGGCGGTTGGTCCCGGCATCGAGCGACGGCAGTGCCGTCGTTATTTGAATCAGGTTTTGCATGATCCATCGAATATGAGCGTTGCGCGCGGGTTTATCAAGCCTTGTTTCGAGCGGTCGCCTCGGCATCCGTGTCCGTGGCGTCGTCGTCGCGGGCATCGCCGGGCTCGCCGGCTGCCGGCATGGGGGGCGCCGTCAAGGCGGCCGGCCGCCTCGATGCCGTGTCGGCCTGCCCGCTCTCAGGGTCGGCCACATCCGGCGGCGTGATCAACCCGCCTGAGATCACCAGCTTCACCCCCTCTTCCACCGTCATCGACAACCGCACCAGTTCAGTATCGGGCACGAACAGCAGAAAGCCCGAGGTGGGGTTGGGCGTGGTCGGGACGAAGACGTTGACCATCCGCGCCTTGGTCAACCGCTGGACCTCGCCGCCGGTGTTACCTGTGATGAAGGCCAGCGACCACAGGCCGCGTCGTGGATATTCGATCAGCACCACTTCGCGGAACGACTGCGACCCCTGGGTCAGAATGGTCTCGAAGATCTGCTTCAGCGCGGCATATATGCTGCGCAGCACCGGCATCCGGGCAACGATGCCCTCGCCCAGCTTGACGAACTCGCGCCCGACCAGGCCGGCTGCAAACGCGCCGATCAGCGTGATCGCCACCAGAACCACCACCAGTCCGGCGCCGGGAATGCTGAACGGCAGATACTGGTCGGGGTGATAGGCCGGCGGCACGACGCGCAGCACCAGATCGTCGACAAAGGCGATGAACCACCACGCCACATACAGCGTGATCGCGATCGGGGCCGTCACCACGATACCGGCCAGGAAATAGCGGCGCAGGCGGCCGCCGCCTGCAGGACGGTGATCGTCCGGCGCTGCAGGATCGTTGCGGCGATGCCGTCCGGGGTCGCGGGCTGTCATATGGGCGTGGTCCCTCAAACGACGGGGGCAACGGGATATCGATGCCATCATGTGGGCGTGCGGCCCGGCGCCTCAAGAGGCAAGCGTGGAGCCACGCCCGGGACGAGGCGCGCCCTCAGCGTATGGCGTCGTCAAGCGTCCGGATCAGCCAGCTATTCAACCGGGCAATCGCGGCGGCGCGATCCAACCCCGCCGGGTCGCGGGCCACATCCGATCCCGCCAGTTCATCCGGCAGCACGCCCAGCGGAAAGAAATGTCCGGCGCCGACCATCACCTCGATCGGCACGGCGCCATCCGACCCCGCCGCCAGTCGCTCGCCATGAAGCGGCGGCGGCAGCATCTCGTCATGCTGGCTGGTCATGATCCGCACCGGGATCTGCAGATGCGCCAGCGCATCGTCGGCGAACCAACTGGTCGCCGGCATCAGCGCGATCACCAGATCAAGCCGGTCATCGGCCGGCACCGGGCCGATGCGGCTGGCCTCGGCGACCAGATCGGGCCGCACGCCATAGCGGCCACACAACGTGTCCTCGTCGCCATGGGCGGCACAGAAGGCGACGGCATTGGCCGCATCGGCCGGGGCACCAGCCAGAGCGAGCACGGCCGCACCACCCGCCGAATAACCCACGGCAGCGATACGACCGGCATCGACATGGCCAGCAAAGCGCGGATCGCCGAGCATCCGGTCGATCACCGCCTGCAACGTGCGGACGCGGCCGACAAATACTGCCGCGCTGCCGGCGCCGGAGGCATTGCGCACGTCATCACCCGGATGCATCGGCGCCGCCACGATCCAACCGGCCGCAGCCAGTGCCTCGGCGGTGCCATGATGCGCCAGAGGTGCGCCGCCCGATCCGTGC
Organism: Tistrella bauzanensis; assembly: GCF_014636235.1. Lineage (NCBI taxonomy): Bacteria > Pseudomonadati > Pseudomonadota > Alphaproteobacteria > Geminicoccales > Geminicoccaceae > Tistrella > Tistrella bauzanensis. Next base: position 39,620 of record NZ_BMDZ01000026.1, on the reverse strand, counting down.
GAGAACACCACCAGACCATGTCGGCCGGCCGCGGGTTCCGCGTCGACCGCCACCGTCATCTCGAACGGACCACGCCGGACCGGGGCTGCCGGCGCATCGGTCGGATACCAGATCATGACCGGTGCCGGGGCGTCAGTCACCGGATCGGTCACCAGCGCCTCGGCATAGCCGACATCGGCCGCGGCCCCCGATATCATGGCCAGAAGGCCGGCCGCCGCCATCAGCATTCCGGCCAGTGCCGGCCGCCGCCGCACGCGCAATCTCATCGGCCGGTCCTCTCATGCCTCGGTCAGGATGGCGTGAGAATGGCGGCTGCGCGGCGCCACGTAAAGATCCGGCGCAGATGACCCTGATCATTCACGCAATGGGCGACCAGGCAGCCGCCCGCTGTCAGGCAGCCCCGAAGCCCGCTGTCAGGCAGCCCCGAAGAAGGTGATCATCCGCGCCGCCACGGCCTCCGGCGCCTCTTCGGGCAGGAAATGGCCGCAATCGATCGCCTCACCCTCGACCGCGGTGGCATATTGCCGCCAGATCGCCAGCGGGTCGAACCGTTTGCCCACCAGCCGGTGCGCGCCCCACAGCACCAGCAACGGCACCGAAAGGCGATGGTCGCGATCGGCGCGGTCATGGTCCAGGTCGATGGTGGCGCCGGCACGATAGTCTTCACAGGTGGCGTGAATTGTTTCGGGCAACACGAACCAGCGCTTGTACTCTTCCCGCTCATCGGCGCCGATCGCCGCAGGATCCACACACAGCCGGTTCAATGCCCAGTCCAGCAGATAGCCTGGGTCGCCGGCGATCAGCCGCTCGGGCAGCCCGTCATCCTGGATCAGAAAGAACCAGTGGAAATAACTGGTGGCGATGGTGCGGTCGGTCGCCTCATAGATGTCCAGTGTGGGTACGATATCCATCACCGAGGCCCGCACCACCCGCGCTTCATGATCCCGCAACAGGCGATGGGTGACGCGCGCGCCGCGATCATGCCCGGCGACGCTGAACCGCTCATGGCCGAGCGCCGTCATCACCTGGGCCATGTCCAGGGCCATGCGGCGCTTGGAATAGCGGGCATGGGCCTCGTCACCCGCCGGTTTGTCGCTGTCGCCATAGCCGCGCAGGTCCGGGATCACCAACTCGAAATGCGGCGCCAGCAGCGGCGCCACCCGGTGCCACATCACATGGCTTTCCGGATAGCCATGCAGCAGCAGCAGGGGAGGCCCCTTGCCGCCGGACACGAGATTGATCGTCGTACCGTCATCGACCGTGATGCGGCGGCGGGTAAAGCTCTGATCATAAAACTCTGTCGTCATTGATTCTTTGTCTCCTCCCGGCTTATGAACTGGTCGTTATGGGCGCCCTGGCATGATGGCGCCTGCCGCCGGATGTTGTCAGCATACAAGCGCATAACCCCCCGCGTCCGTCGTCCTCGCGACAGTCGCCATACCGACGTCACAAGAAATTCGGTTGACACCCCCGCCCCCCGTCCATAGTTTCCAGCCACTTTATCCGGGCGCCCAGGCAATGCCGGCGCCCCGTTCAAGCGGCCGGACCGTATCCCGACGAACAGATGTCGGACGGCCCGGCTTTCGTCCTCTTGGGTGTGTAACGAACTGTGGCGTGAGACCTGGGGTGGATCGCTACCTTCTCTGAAAAGGGGGGTGTGCCGTGAAGGCTCTCGGACATCAGATCATCGCTGAATTCTACGATTGTGACGGCGATCTTCTGGCAGATGTCGACTATGTGACGGATGTGATGCTGGAGGCGGCCAAGCGCGCCAAGGCAACCATCGTCACCCATACCTTCCATCACTTCTCGCCGCTGGGTGTCAGCGGCGCGATCATCATCGCCGAAAGCCATCTGGCCATCCATACCTGGCCCGAATATGGCTATGCGGCGGTCGACCTGTTCACATGCGGCGACAGCCTGCATACGGAACACGCATTCGACTATCTGCGCGTGGCCCTGAAGTCCGGCACCTTCTCCAGCATGTCGCTGGAGCGCGGACATCAGGCGATGCTGGCTGGCCGCCGCACGCAAACGCCCCTCGACCGGAAGGTCGTGAACGGCTGACACACAGCCTCACGAAGCCCCGTGCCGTATCGCGACACCACGGGGCCCGGACCGACCCGTTGGCAGGAAGGCAGACAGATCCCATGGAACGCATCACGGCGGCCGCGGAAAGTGAACTCTGGTTCACTGAGCGCATGGCCGGTACCGGCTTTCAGTACAGCCTTCAGGTGGCAGAGGTTCTGCATGCCGAGGTGACCCCCTTCCAGCGCCTGGAAGTGTTCCGCACCACCGGTTTCGGCACCGCGATGGTGCTGGACGGCTTCGTGAACGTGTCGGACAAGGACGAGTTCTTCTATCACGAGGTCATGGCGCACCCGGCCCTGTTCATCCATGCCCGCCCCCGGCGGGTGCTGATCATCGGCGGCGGCGATTGCGGTGTGCTGCGCGAGGTGCTGCGGCATGGCGACATCGACCATGTCGACATGGTCGAGATCGATGAACGGGTGGTCCGGGTGGCCGAGCGCTTCTTTCCGGCGCTCACAGCCTCGAACGGCGACCCACGCGCCGCGATCCGCTTCGAGGACGGGGTCGCCTGGGTGCGCGATGCGGCTGATGCCAGCTATGACGTGATCATCGTCGACAGCACCGATCCGGTCGGGCCGGCCGAAGGCCTGTTCGGCGCCACCTTCTATGCCGATTGCCACCGCATCCTGACCGATGGCGGCCTGGTGGTCGTGCAGAGCGAATCGCCCCTGTTCCATCAGGGCCGGCTGGCTGAGATCCACCGCTGTCTGCGCGGGGCCGGCTTCGCCGACAGCCATCCCATGACCTATCCGACCGTCATCTATGGTGGCGGCACCTGGTCCAGCTCCATCGCCCGCAAGGGCCGGCGGCTGGGCGATGGCGTGCGGTGGGACGATATCGACAATCGCCCCTTCACCACGCGCTATTATGACCGGGGCATCCATACCGGGCTCATGTCCCTGCCCGGCTATCTGGCTCCGGTGCTGTCCGGCCTCTGATCCCCCATCTGGCCTGATACACGACGACCCGGTCCTGAAACGACAACGGGGCGCTCCGGTCAAGCCGGGCGCCCCGTTGTCATGTCGGTACGGTGATATCGTCGTCGCCGGCCAAGCCCACCCCGGCCAAGCCCACCCCGGTCAGGCCCCCCGGATCAGGCCCACCCGGAGCGGATGCGACCTTCGATCATCTCTCAGAACCGGCCGTAATTGATGTAATCCGACCAGACCCGCTCCAGGGTCCGCAGGCTCTCGTTCACCTCGGCCAGGGCGACCTCCTCCATCACGCCCTTTTCCAGCGCGGCGCAGTTGCGCTCATACAGCTCGCTCACCCGGTCGCACAGCTCACGGCCCTTACGGGTCAGGCGGATGCGCATGGCGCGCTTGTCATGCGGAGACCGTTCCTGTTCGAGATAGTCGTTCTCGACCAGCTTCTTCACGTTATAGGAAACGTTCGAGCCCAGATAATAGCCGCGCACAGTCAGCTCGCCGATGGTGAGCTGTTCCTCGCCGATATTCGACAGGATCAAGGCCTGGACGTTATTGATATCGTTGATACCAAGGCGGTCCAGCTCGGCCTTGATCACGTCCAGAAAGCGGCGATGCAGCCGCTCGATCAGACGAATGGTCTCCAAATACGACTGTCGCACAGTGTCCTCGGCATTGCCCGGCGGGTGCTGAACGGCGAACGGGCCGGACGGGCCATCCCGTCCAGGCTGACGCACGCCAAGCGGGCCGCGTGGCGAACAGACCGCGTCCCGGCGATCCGTCGACGGTGCTGCGGCCAATAGGCGATCATCTCGACCCGCGCGCCGAAGTCAAGACGGCCGCGCGCCTGAAAGCGCGCGGCCGGTAGAATTTTAGGCAAAAGTGAGATCGCGCTTGCCCAGCGGCGCAAAAAGCGCGTCGATCGTCGCGGGATCGACGTCCTGAACCCGCTCCGGCGACCATTTGGGGCTGTGGTCCTTGTCGACCAGCACCGAGCGGATGCCCTCGGCAAAGTCGTGGCTGCGCACGATGCGGGTGGCCACGCGGAACTCGGTGGTCATGCAATCCTCGAAGGACAGGTTGCCACCGACGCGCATCTGACGCAGGGCCACGACCATGCTGGTCGGTGATTTGTGCGCCAGCTCCCTGGCGACCGCCTGGCCCCATTCGCCGCCCTCGGTCTGAAGCCTGTTCAGGATGCCGGCCATATCGTCACCGGCGAAGCAGGCATTGATCACCGGCAGATGCTGAGTGATACCGGGCGTGCCCGCCGCACCCGCATCGGAAAACTGTCCCAGCACCGCTTCGACCGCGGCATCGGCGCCGGCACCGGGGGCAATCGCCGTCAGGGCGGCGGTCAGCGCATCCAGCTGTGCCGCCGGCACGAAATGGGTGGCGATACCCAGTGCCAGACAATCGGCCGCCTTCAATCGCGCGCCGCTCAGCGCCAGATAGGTGCCGGACAAGCCCGGGAGCCGTGGCAGGATATAGGTGCCGCCCACATCCGGCAGCATGCCGATCGCGGTTTCCGGCATGGCGAACAGGGTGTTCTCGGTCGCCACGCGCCAGCGGCCATGCACCGACAGCCCGACACCGCCGCCCATCACCACGCCGTCGATCAGCGACACATAGGGCTTCGGAAACCGGAAGATCTCGCGGTTCAGGGTGTATTCCTCGCCGAAGAATTCGGCGGCGAGGGTGCTTGTCGGATCCTCGCGCTCGTCCCAAAGCGCCCGCACATCGCCCCCGGCGCAGAAGGCCGGCCGGCCATCGGGGCGCGGTGCACCGCGGACGACGACCACGCCCACATTGTCATCGCCGGCCCAGGCCTGCATCTGCGGTGCCATCAGGCGGATCATCGGCAGGGTCAGCGCGTTCAGAGCCTTGGGCCGGTTCAGGGTTACGATTCCGGCCGCCCCGGACCGGTCGAACAGGATCTGCGCGTCGCTCATCTGGTTTCCTCGATGCTGGATCACGATGGCTCTGGCGGCCATCCGGTTGCGGCACATGATATGCGGGGCATCATAGTGGCCATCCTTTGCCTGTCAATTTCGGCCACAGACGGCGGGATTCGATGCCGCGCCGTGCAGCCCGCCGTTTACGAAGCAGGCCTCGCGGTGCATTCTCAGGCCCAAGGCGGCCGCCCCAATGACCGCCCCCGGAAAAAAGACCGCGTTGCCAGGAGTGATCGTGCCGTGCCATCGACCAGCGCCGCCCTCGGGCGTTTTCCCCGCACCCGCATGCGCCGCAACCGCCGGACCGACTGGTGGCGTCGGCTGGTGGCCGAGAACCGGCTGTCGCCCGACGATCTGATCTGGCCGTTCTTCGTGGTCGACGGCAGCGACGTGGCCGAACCGGTGACATCGATGCCGGGTGTGGAGCGGTTGTCGATCGACCGTGCGGTCAAGGCGGTGCGCGAGGCCCACGCGCTGGGCATCCCGGCGGTGGCGCTGTTTCCATCCATCCAGCAGGCGCTGAAGACCCCCGACGGGCGTGAGGCCGCGAACCCCGACAATCTCACCTGCCGCGCCATCCGCGCGATCAAGGACGCCGTGCCCGATATCGGGATCATCGTCGACGCCGCCCTCGACCCCTATACCAGCCACGGCCAGGACGGCATCGTCGAGGATGGCCGCATCCTGAACGACCCCACCGTCGACATGCTGTGCCGGCAGTCGCTGGTGCAGGCCGGCGCCGGGGCCGACGTCATCGCCCCCTCGGATATGATGGATGGCCGGATCGGCGCGATCCGCGACGCGCTGGACGCCGATGGCTTCGACGGCTGCGGGATCATGGCCTATGCCGCCAAATTCGCCTCGGCCTTCTATGGTCCGTTCCGTGATGCGGTCGGGTCGTCGGGCAATCTGGGCGCCGCCGACAAGCGCACCTATCAGATGAACCCCGCCAACACCGACGAGGCCCTGCGCGAGGTGGCGCTGGATTTGGCCGAAGGCGCGGATATGGTGATGGTGAAGCCGGGCATGCCCTATCTGGACGTGCTTCAGCGGGTGTCGGCGGAATTCGGCGTCCCCACCTTCGCCTATCAGGTCAGCGGCGAATACGCCATGCTGCGTGCCGCCATTGCCAATGGCTGGCTCGACGGCGAAAAGGTGGTGGTCGAAAGCCTGCTTGGCTTCAAGCGCGCGGGCGCCGCCGGCGTGCTGACCTATTTCGCCCGCGACGTCGCCGCCAAGATCAACCGCTGACACCCTCTGACGCCCTGGAGTCCTTGCCCGGTGATGACGATCCCGTCCCGCCTTTCCGCCTCTCTGACCGTGGCGCTGGTGGCGCTTGCCCCGTTCACGGCCCTGGCCCAGCAGCAGGTGCAGAACCCGGCGGCACCACCGGCCGTGCGTCTGCCGGTGGTGCCGCCGGCAACGGCGCCGCAGATGCCGCAGGCCCCGGTGGTTCCGGGGGCGGCCGGCACGGAGCAAGCCGCCGCGGGCCAGCCGGCCGGCAGCATCAGAGTGCTGCCCAGCCTGCCGCCCAAGGTGGCGGAAGAAGCCGACCGCCTCGGCCGCGGCTATCTGGCGCGCGTGCAGCCCAAGGCGCCGTCGGTCGACCTGACGCTGGCCGAAGGCTATGCCGCGCGTGAACGCTTTCTGGCCACGGCCATGCCGTCGCGGCCCGCGCAGATCGGCTGGAAAGTGATGCTGACCGCCCGCACCTCGCAGGAGATGTTCGGCACCCGCGAGCCGATCGCCGGCCGGATCTTCGCCGGCCAGATCAGCGAGACCGGGGCCGACATCGCGCGCGACATCGGCGCCCGCGCCTCGATCGAGGTGGATCTGGCGGTGACGGTGAAGGATGCCGGCATCATGCAGGCCACCAATCCGATCGAAGCCGCGGCCCATATCGCCAGCATCGCGGGCTATCTGGACGTGCCCGACCTGCTGCTGGCGGCGGGGGAGCCGCTGACCGCCGGCACGCTCGCCATGATCAATGCCGGCGTGCGCGCGGGCGTGATCGGCAAGCCGGTGGCCATGCAGACCTCGCCCGACTTCGTGGCCGCGCTGTCGAACCTGACGGTGCGCACCACCGACGGCCATAACGGCGCCATCGTCGAAAGCCGGACCTCAGCCATCCTGGGCCACCCGCTGAACGCGGTGGTCTGGCTGGTCGGGCATCTGAAGGCGCGCGGGGAAAGCCTGAAGCCGGGTGACGTCATCGCCCTCGGCTCGCTCAGCCGTCCGCTGCCGCTGAAGGAAGGCCAGACCGTGCGCGCGGCCTATACCGGCCTGCCGGGCAATGGCAGCTTCGACGTTCAGCTCAGCGTCCGCTGACGAGCCGGCGCGGTGAAGGCCGGCGCGGTGANAGCCGGCGCGGTGAAGGCCGGCGCGGTGAAGGCCGGCGCGGTGAAGGCCGGCGCGGTGAAGGCCGGCGCGGTGAAGGCCGGCGCGGTGAAGGCCGGTGCGGTGAAGGCCGGCGCGGTGAAGGAAGAATGGGGCCCTCACCGGTACCGGCTTACCGCCCCCGGCCTATCGGCGCCCGCCGGCAGCAAGCCCGGCCGTATCGATCGCGGCCTGCCCCGTGACACGGACCGGCACGTCGCCGATCTCGACCACCGCTTCGGGCAGAAAGCCGTTGAAGCGGGTCGCCAGCGCGTTCGAATAGGCGCCGATGGTGTCGATCTCGATCCAGTCGCCTTCACGGATGTCGGCCGGCAGCACCAGCGGCTCGGGCAGGACGTCGGTTGAATCGCAGGTCGGGCCGAAAATCGTGAACGGCAGGCGCTCGCCGGCAAGCGGCTGCCCGACGGGGCGGATCGCGCGGGCGGGGAAGCGCAGATGCCCGGTCACCGTCTCGGACAAGCTGCCATAGATACCGTCATTGATGTACAGCCGGTCGCCCTTGCGCAGATGCACCTGGACCACCAGCGACAGGCCGTCAGCGACCAGCGCCCTGCCCGGCTCGCACAGGATGCGCCGGCCCGGCTGCAGTGGCAGCGTCGCGAGGCCGCGGCGGACGGCGGCGAAATAATCCCGGAGCGGCGGCATCTCGCCCATGTCGTATTGCCCGGGAAATCCGCCACCGACATCGATCGCCGTCACCGGAATATCGGGCACCGCCGCCATCGCCTGCCGCACCGTCTCCAGTGCCTCGTCATAGGCGACCGGATCGGGGCATTGCGAGCCGACATGAAAATATAAGCCCACGCCATGGCCCAGATCATGAGCCTGGCGCATCATCGCCGTGGCGTCAGCCAGGGTGGCGCCGAATTTGGCCGACAGATCATAGGTGCTGCGGCTGCTGTCGGTGGTCAGCCGCACCATCATGGTGGCGGGCTTGCCCCGGGTTTCGGCATGGATCTTCAGAACCTCGTCGGCATGGTCGACGGCGAAGCGGTCCACGCCATAGACCCGAAAGGCATTGGCGATGGCCGCCCGGCTCTTGATCGGATGATGGAAATGCAGCTCCGCATCTTCATAAAGATCGGCGACCAGGGCCACTTCCACCAGGGATGCCACGTCGAAGCCACTGATCCCGGCTTCATACAGCGTGCGGATGACAGTCCGCTCCGGATTGCACTTCACCGCATACAGCACCTCGCCCGGAAAGCCCTCGACGAAGCGGCGGGCGGCGGATGTCAGCTTGGCAGGCTTCAGGCAATAGACCGGATAGCTGGGTTTGAGCCGGGCGACCATGCTGTCGACATCCGCAAAGCGGCCGGGTGCGGAACGACGGCGGGTCGAGAAGATGTCGGACATCGGCAGGCGGCTCCTGTGAATGGCAGGGGTCGATCAGGGGCGGCCGGGCACAGGCGCGCTGACAGCACACGCGCCCGGGCACCACACCCTTCCGGACACCATATGGCATCTCGATTGCGATACCGCGACCAATTGCGTGACAACGCCCGCTCCGTGCGGTGGCGCCGCGATGTCGATGGCTGTCATCCCGGGTGACGCCAAGGTTGATCGGAATGCGGCGCTCGCGCAGACTGGCGACCATCGGCCGCAGGATACGCGGCCGGCGTTGTCCGTTGACCAAGGAACGAAGCTGCATGCGCTGGATCGGTCGAATTCTTGGCGGCCTGATATTTCTGATCGTGGCTGCCGTGGTGATCGGCGGCCTGTGGCTGCGGACCAGCCTGCCCGAAACCGAGGGGCGGATCACGCTCAACGGCCTGAAGGGCGAGGTCACCGTCATCCGCGATGCCGAGCACATCCCTCATATCAAGGCCGGCAGCATCGAGGACGCCCTGTTCGCGCTGGGTTATCTGCATGCCCAGGACCGGCTGTGGCAGATGGAGTTCCAGCGCCGGGCCGGCTCGGGACGGCTGTCCGAGATCGCCGGGGCATCGACCATCGGCATCGACCGGTTCATCCGCACCACCGGCGTCTATCAGCACGCCGCCCGCACCTATGACCGCCTGGACGCCGAAACCCGCGGTCGCCTCGATGCCTATGTCGCCGGCATCAATGCCCAGATCGCCGGCCATGATGGCGCCTGGCCGCTGGAATTCGTGCTGACGGGCATCACGCCGTCACCCTGGACGCCAGCCGACAGCCTGGTCTGGCTGAAGATGATGGCCTGGGATCTGGCCAAGAACTGGCGCGACGAGTTGCTGCGGGCGCGGATGATCGCCGCCGGCATCACGGTTGAGCAGATCGCCGACCTGTGGCCCGATTATGTGGAAGGCGGCAATGTCGCCTTGCCCGAGATCGCCGACATCGGTGGGCTGGACGCTCTGGCGGACGTCTATCGCAACACCAGCTTCGCAAATCTGCTCGACGATGGTGCGGCACCGCCGATCGACGGTATCGGCTCGAACAACTGGGTCATATCCGGCGCCCACACCCGCAGCGGCAAGCCGCTGCTGGCCAATGATCCGCATCTGGGGCTGGCGGCGCCGTCGCTATGGTATCTGGCACATCTGTCGGCGCCAGGGCTTGAGGTGATCGGCGCCAGCCTGCCGGGCCTGCCCACGATCATGCTGGGCCGCACCAACAGTTTCGCCTGGGGCTTCACCAATACCGGCCCCGATACCCAGGACTTCGTCATCGAACGGTTGACGGCACCGGGCGCCGATACCTATGAGACGCCGTCGGGGCCGATGGAATTCACCACCCGGACCGAGACCATCACGGTCAAAGGCGGCGATCCGGTGCAACTCACCATCCGCGAAAGCCGCAACGGCCCGATCATGACCGACGTGGCCAGGGGCGGCAGCGACCTCACCGACCGCCGCCATGTTCTCGCCTTCCGCTGGGTGGCGCTGACCGACGACGACCCCACGCTTCAGGCCGCTTTCGCCGCCAACACGGCCACCGATTTCGCCAGCTTCCGCGAAGGCCTGCGCAATTTCTACTGGCCGCAGCAGAACATCGTCTTCGCCGATACCAGCGGCCGGATCGCCTATCTGGCGCCGGCACGGGTGCCGATCCGGGCAAATGGCGACGGCTTCCTGCCCACCCGCGGCTGGACCGATGAAGGCGCCTGGACCGGCTGGATTCCCTATGACGACCTGCCGCAGCTTACCGACCCCGAGGACGGGCGCATCGTCACCGCCAATCAGCGGATCACGCCCGATGGCTATCCCTATTTCATCAGCCGCGAATGGACGCCGCCTTACCGCGCCGACCGGATCGACGAGATGCTGGATGCCACGCCCGCCCATGACATCGCCAGTTTCCAGGCGATGATGGGCGATACCACCTCGCTGATGGCGCGCGACTTCATGCCGCTGATGCTGGCCGGCCTTCGCGATGCCCGCAGCGACCACGCCCTTGCGGGCGATACCGCCCAGATGCTGAAACGCTGGGATGGCGACATGGCGGCCGACGCCACGGCCCCGCTGGTGTTCTCAGCCTGGTATCGTGCCCTGCTGCCGCGCGTCGCCGCCGACGAGCTGGGGGATCTGTATGGCGACTATAGCGGTCATCGCGCCGAATTCCTGATGCGGGCGCTGACCGATCGGCCGGTCTGGTGCGACGACACCAAGACCCCCGAGACCGAGACCTGTGCGGTCCAGATCGCCCGGGCGCTGGATGACGGCCTGGCCGCACTGGTGCGGGTCTATGGTGACGACATGGCGACATGGCGCTGGGGTCAGGCGCATCCGGCCGTGTCTGAAAACCGGGTGCTGGCGGCGGCGCCGGTGTTGAAGGACGTGTTCGCGATTTCCGAGCCGATCGGCGGGGACACCTTTACGGTCAATGCCCAGCGCTGGTCGGCCAGCGACCCCGAGGGGCCGGCCATGTTCAACTCCACCCACGGCCCCGGCTATCGCGCGATCTATGATCTGGCGGATCTGAACCGGTCTGTGTTCATTCAGAGCACCGGTCAGAGCGGCAACCCGCTGGCCGGTTCTTATGACGGCTTCGCCGACCGTTGGGCCGCCACGGCTTTCGTGCCCATGATCACCGACTGGTCGGTGATCGAGGCCGCGGATGGCGGCCAGCGCCTGACCCTGACGCCGGGCGGCTGATCCGGCGCCTTCTCGACAAGCCTCGCATCACCGCATCCATCAGCCCCCGGAGCCCCACCCGTGCCCGCCTCAACATTGCTGCCCCTCGACGATATCCGTGAAGCGGCGCGCCGCCTCGACGGGTCGGTCGAGCGCACGCCCTGCAAGCCGTCACGCACCCTCAGCCTGCTGACCGGCGCCAAAGTGATCTGCAAATACGAGAACCTGCAGTTTACCGCCTCGTTCAAGGAACGCGGGGCGCTGAACCGCATGCTGGCGCTGGATGATGCTGTCCGCGCCCGCGGGGTCATCGCCATGTCGGCCGGCAATCACGCACAGGGCGTGGCGCTTCAGGCGCGCAAGCTGGGCATCCCCGCCACCATTGTGATGCCCCGCTTCACGCCCTTCACCAAGGTCGCCCATACCCGCGCGCTGGGCGCCCGGGTGGTGCTGGAAGGCGACACCCTGGAAGAAGCACGGGCACGGGCGGATACGCTGGCGGCCGAGGCCGGCTATACCTTTATCCATCCCTATGACGATCCGCTGATCGCCGCCGGCCAGGGCACCGTGGCGCTGGAAATGCTGGAACAGGCGCCCGAGATCGGGGTTCTTCTGGTACCTGTGGGTGGCGGCGGCCTGATCGCCGGCTGTGCTGCCGCGGCCAAGGCGCTGAAGCCCGGCATCGAGGTGATCGGGATCCAGGCCGATCGCTATCCATTCATGGCCCAGGCCCTTGGCCGCGAGGTGCATGCGGCCCAGGGCATGACGATCGCCGAGGGCATCGCCGTCAAGAGCCCGGGCCAGTTCACCCGCGCGGTGATCGCCGAGATGGTCGACGACATGATCCTGGTCAGCGAGGAGGCGATCGAGCACGCCGTGCAGCTGTTCGTCGAAATCGAGAAGACGGTGGTCGAGGGGGCAGGCGCGGTTGGGCTTGCGGCCTTACTCGATCCCGCCCATCGGGCCCGCTTCAAGGACCGGACCGTCGGCATCGTGGTCAGCGGCGGCAATATCGACACCCGCATTCTGTCGTCGATCCTGCTGCGTGGTCTGGTCCGCGATGGCAAGGTCATGCGACTGCGGGTGATTTCCTATGACCGCCCGGGTGAACTTGCCCTGGTGGCGCGGCTGGTCGGGGATGCCGGCGCCAATATTCTCGAGGTCTATCACCAGCGGGCGTTTTCACATGTGCCGATCAAGGCCGTGGAGATCGATCTGGTGGTGGAAACCCGTGGGCCGGAACACGCGGCCGAACTGATTGTGGCGCTGGAGAAAGAAGGGCTGGAAGTTCAGCGCCTGGATCACGACATCAGCCAAAGTGGCTCGCTTCAGATGTGAGGTGGCCAGCCGCGGAGACCGGAGGGGCGCCTGTGGCCAACGGGACGGCACGGGACTATCACGCAGGCCCGCACGACCGCTGCCATGGTTTGTCGCGGCGGCGCGCCCCTGCTATATTTCAGACAGGGATGCGTGCCGGCCGCCGCGCAGCGATCCGGCCCCGCAGATTGCGACCACGGAGATTGCCATGAGGGAGTGGCCGCATCGGGCGCAGCACCTGTTCACCATGACGGTGGCCCATCCCTGCCCCTATATCGATGGGCGGCTGGAGCGGGACGTCGTGGCGGACCTGAACGTGCCCAATGCCCAATCCTTCTATGACTGGCTGCTGCGCTCCGGCTTTCGTCGCGTACAGCACATGGCCTATCGCCCCGCCTGTCCCGGCTGCTCGGCCTGTGTGCCGGTGCGCATCCGGGTGTCAGGGATGGAGCCCAGCCGCAGCCAGCGCACCGTGATGCGCCGCAATGCCGACCTCAGCCACGCCGTGGCACCACTGGTTGCGACCGAAGAGCAATACGCCCTGTTCCTGCGCTATCAGCGCAGCCGACACGCCGATGGCGAGATGGCGACCATGACCTTCCACGACTATCGGATGATGGTCGAGGAAAGCCCGATCGATACCCATATGGTCGAATTCCGCGCGGGCGACAGCCGACTGATCGCCGTCTGCCTGACCGATCGGGTCCGCGACGGCTTGTCGGCCGTCTACAAATTCTACGATCCCGACGAATCCCGCCGCAGCCTGGGCACCCGGGTCGTGCTCTGGCACATCGACCGCGCCCGCGAACTCGGCCTGCCATACGTGTATCTGGGCTACTGGATCGCCGAAAGCCGCAAGATGGCCTACAAGGCACGGTTCACGCCGATGGAGGCATTGATCGACGGCGCCTGGCAGTCCCTCCCGCGCCGTGACGCCACCACCGGGCCCCGCTGATCACCGGGCAAACCGCTGACCACCGCCGGGATATGTCGCCGGACGTTGTGGAGATTTCTCGTTCCGGTTGTGCGATTGATGCGCCTGCATTGAGTTTCGCGCGAGCGCGTGGTTGACCTATTCACTTTCTGCGCACGCCTCCTATAATCGGCGACCAAGAATGACCGCGCGGTCCGCCCGTCCCGCAGACGGAAACGCCCGGTCATCGGCACGCCGCCCCTGATCCATCCGGTCCGCTTCGGGAGACAGCGCACCGGACCGGAGGTGCTGCGGGTCGACATGATCCACGTGGGAGGCCCGTCCAAAAATGAATCGCCGTTCATTCCTCCGCGGAGGCGTTGCCGCCGCCGCGGCAACCACCGCTGCAGCCGCTGGCGGCATCTCGGCACCGGCCATCGCGCAGTCGCGCATCGAATGGCGCATGGTCACCTCGTGGCCCAAGAACTCCCCCGGTGTCGGCACCTCGGCCGCCCGCCTGGCGGAGCGTATCGAGGCGATGAGCGCCGGTCGTCTGGTGATCAAGGTCTTCGGCGCCGGTGAACTGGTGCCGGCTTTCGGCACCTTCGACGCCGTCCAGCAGGGCGCCGCGGAGTGCTATCACAGCCCCAGCTATTACTTCGCCGGCAAGAATCCCGGGCTGACGCTGTTCACCTCGATCCCGCTCGGCATGACCGCGTGGGAAGCGCACGGCTGGTGGCTGCATGCCGGCGGCGAGGCCTTCCAGGACGAGATGACCAAGCCCTTCGGCATCAAGGCCATTCCGTGCACCAACACCGGCGTTCAGGCTGCCGGCTGGTTCTCGAAGGAGATCAAGTCGGTCGAGGATCTGAAGGGCCTGAAGATGCGCACCGCCGGCCTGAACGCCGAGATCCTGCGCCGGATCGGCGTGAACGTCATCACCCTGCCGCCGGGAGAGATCTTCCAGGCCATGCAGTCGGGCACGGTCGACGCGGCCGAGTGGATCGGTCCCTGGAACGACCTGGCCTTCGGCCTGCATCGTCTGACCAAGAACTATTACGTCGCCGGCGTGAACGAGCCCTGCGCGGTCGCCGAACTTGGCATGAGCCAGGCGCGCTGGAACGAGCTGCCCGACGACCTGAAGGCGATCGTGCGCTCGGCCTGCGGCGCCGAATATGAAGCGGCCTTCACCGAATACTTCACCCGCAACACCGAAGCCATGGAGGTGCTGAAATCCGAGCATGGCGTGCAGGTGCGGGCCTTCCCCGATGAGGTGCAGCAGGCCATGGCCGACGGTGCCCGTGCCGTGGCGCTGGAATTGCGGGATCGCGGCGACGACGTCACCAAACGCGCCTGGCAGTCATATTTCACCTATCTTCAGCAGGCGCGCGCCTATGGCAGCAATGCCGAGGGCGGCTATCTGGCCCTGCGGGCCAAGTTCGACGGCATTCCCGTCGGCTGACGCCTGCTCCGCATGACACCACGATACCGCGCTGCATCATGGTTCATGATGCAGCGCGGTACGTTCTGGAGACAACAAGGCATCCTGCCACCAGCACTCATGCCCCCGCATCCAGCTATCACGTCTTTTGCGAGCAGCGCATGGCATGGAACCGCCATGCCCGGCAGCCCTGTTTCAACATCCGTACCCAGGATCCGCGCTTTGTCGACGGGGCCCGTCGCGAAGCCTCCGGCACCTGATCGATACCCGCTTAAGACGATGGCCGAAACATGGTGGAAAACCACCGGTGGCATTTAGAGGACGCCGCCCTGTTCCCATCGGCCATTCAGGATGAATATTGCACCGCACAATTGAATTGTGCGGTGCACGTGAAATGAAAACCGCTCCCGCAAAGGGTGAACATTGCTGACCAATTGGACCATGTCGGCTTGCGTTCACTCAATGACCCCTTATACTACTCTCAGGTCGCCTGACCGGGGTCCACACATGGCAGAGACACATGGGTGGGGAGGGGCTGGATCAGGTGATGCTATCGGGGATGCCGCGTTCCATCATCACGGCCCGAGCCGTTCGGACCAGAGGTGACGGGCAACCGGTTCATCAAAACAAACCGCCAAAAAATCATCAGGGAGAGACCGATCGATGGATCGTCGTTCGTTCCTCAAGGGATCGGCCGCCGCTGGCGCTGCCGCCGCCGCCGTTGCTGCTTCGAATTTTCCGGCACCGGCCATTGCGCAAGGCAAGATCGAGTGGCGCATGGTCACCTCGTGGCCGAAAAACTTCCCGGGTCTCGGCACTGCCGCTGAGCGTATCGCCGAGTACATCACCACCGCCAGTGGCGGCCGCCTGACCGTGAAGGTCTATGCGGCGGGTGAACTTGTACCGGCTTTCGGTGCGTTCGACGCTGTGCAGCAGGGTGCCGCCGAGGCCTTTCATTCAGCCGCCTATTACTATGGCGGCAAGCATCCCGGCTTCCACTTCTTCACCACCGCGCCCTATGGCCTGTATGCCGCCGAGCAGTACGCCTGGTGGACCTTTGGCGAGGGTGAAAAGCTTCAGGACGAGCTGTATGCGGGCTTTGGGGTGAAGGCCTTCCCGGCCGTCAACACCTGCGCCCAGGCCTGCGGCTGGTTCGCCAAGGAAATCAACAGTCCCGACGACCTGAAGGGCCTGAAGTTCCGCACCGCCGGCCTCAACGCCGAGATCTTCCGCCAGTTGGGCTGCAATGTGGTGCAGCTGCCGGGTGGCGATATCTTCCAGGCCTTGCAGTCGGGCACGGTTGATGCCGCCGACTGGGTCGGGCCGTGGAACGATCTGGCCTTCGGTCTGCACCGCGTTGCCAAGAATTACTACACCCCTGGCATCGGCGAGCCGTCGGCGACCATCGAGATGGGCATCGGCCGCAAGCATTGGGACGCCTTGCCCGACGATCTGAAGGCGATCGTGCGTCAGGCCTCCGCCGCCTGCTATCAGGATGGTGTCGCCGAGTTCATCACGCGCAACAGCGCCGCGCTGAACACGCTGATCAATGAGCATGGCGTGAAGGTCGCGCCGTTCCCCGACAGTGTCTACAGCGCGCTGGGCCAGGCGGCAGAATCGTCGATGAACGACCTGCGCAACAATGGCGACGATCTGCTGAAGCGGATCTGGGCCAGCTATTACGGCTTCCGCAACAACGCAATGGCCTGGGGCCAGCATGCGGAGCAGCCATATCTGAACGTCCGGGCCGCCGGCCCGAAGTTCTCCGTCTGACACCCCGGTGGCGGTTGCAGGCCTTGCGCCCGCCTCCGCCACCGCCCCGAACCCGTGCCGACGCGACTTCCACCGCGGCGGCACGGATTTTCGTATGGCGGAACCCCAACCTCCGGATCGGTGGAGTTACGCGTGAACAAAACAACTTTCACGTGTGACCGTGGATGCAGTTCGAAACAACGTTTCATTTTTGGCCGTCAAGGCGACATCTTGCGACGATTACTTGGGCTCGTTTAAGATGAATCGTTCGCCGCACTGGAACCGGTGATGGAACAGTCAAAAAATGACAAAAAGACTGCATTTTCCGGGCACTTCTTCTATACAAGGGGCAACGTTTCGGCCCTGACACAAGGCCGATCGCTCCCCCGCCCGCCGCCTTCACCGAAGGCACAAGAACCCATCTAGGAGGGAACACCGTGAATGCCCTCAGAGCGCTTGCAAGCGCCGTGGACGCGGTGAACGAAGGAATCGGACGAGTCATCTCCTGGCTTGCTCTCATTTTGGTGATCGTGCAGTTCGCAATCGTGCTGATGCGCTATGTCTATGGCGTCGGTGCGATCGCGGTTCAGGAATCGATCCTGATCATGCACGGCGTGCTGTTCCTCGTCGCCTCGGGTTATGCGCTGCTTTATGACGCGCATGTCCGGGTGGACGTGTTCTACGGCGAAGCCAAGGCACGCAAGAAGGCGATCATCGATCTCATCGGCTGCATCGTCTTTCTGGCCCCGTTCATCTATGTCATCTGGACCGTCGCTTATCCGTATGTCGCATCATCCTGGGCGGTGATGGAGTCATCAAACGAAACCAGCGGCTTGCCCGGCATTTATCTGTTCAAGACCACGATCCTTGTCTTCACGTTCCTGGTCGGCATACAGGGTGTGGCGCTGGCTCTGCGCTCGATCCTGGTGATCGCCGGCATTGACGACACGAACAAGTCTCGTACCGGCGGGGCTGTGTAACGACATGCTGATCAAGGACTATCTCGACATCGCCATGTTCGCCGTCCTGATCGGGGCGCTGCTCATGGGCTTCCCGGTCGCCTTCACCCTTGGCGGCGTATCGATCATCTTTGCCGTCGTGGGCAATGCCCTCGGCGTGTTCGACCTCTCCTATCTCAGTTTCCTGCCCCAGCGCATCTTCGGCACCATGACCAATGAAACCCTGGTCGCGGTGCCGTTGTTCGTGTTCATGGGCGTGATGCTCGAACGGTCCAAGGTCGCCGAGGAACTGCTTGAGACCATGGGCCTGCTGTTCGGGCGCATGCGCGGCGGTCTCGGCATCTCGGTATCGGTTGTGGGCGCGCTTCTTGCCGCCTCGACCGGCATCGTCGGCGCCACTGTCGTCACCATGGGCCTGATCGCGCTGCCGACCATGCTCAAGCGCGGCTATGATCCACGCCTGGCAACCGGTGCCATCGCGACGGCAGGCACACTCGGCCAGATCATCCCGCCATCGATCGTGCTGGTTCTGCTGGGCGATGTGATGGGCTCGGCCTATCAGCAGGCCCAGTTGAAGATGGGTATCTTTTCACCCGATACGGTGTCGGTCGGCGATCTGTTCGCCGGCGCGCTGATCCCGGGCCTGATGCTTGTCGGCATGTATATTCTCTATCAGGTGCTGGCCTCGTTCATCAATCCGGCCGGCTCTCCGGCACTGCCGGAGGAAGAGGTCATGGCGGCCCGCGGCGCCGGATTCGGCAAGCGGATCTTCAGCGCCCTTGTGCCGCCGCTGGTGCTGATCATCGCGGTTCTGGGCTCCATCCTGGGTGGCCTCGCCACCCCGACCGAGGCGGCCGCCGTCGGCGCCATCGGCTCGATGATGCTGGGTGCCGCGCGCGACCCGGAACGCAGCCCGATACCGATCTACATTTCCGGCGCGGCGCTGATCGGCATCCTGGTGCTGACCGGCTTTGTCGACTTGCGCATCCAGCGCAGCGTGATCACCGGCGTCGAATGGGCCGGCGTCATCCTGGCCACCGTGCTGCTGGTGCTGATCGCGTGGGGGGCCGCCATCTCGATCATCCGCGCCAGGCGCACCGGCGTGCTGAACGAGGTGATGCGCGGCACCACCCGGGTGACGTCGATGGTGTTTGTCATCCTGATCGGCGCGGCCCTGTTCTCGCTGGTGTTCCGCGGCCTGGGTGGTGACGACCTGGTCCACGAGATCCTGACCGGCATGCCGGGTGGGACCTTCGGCGCCCTGCTGATGGTGATGCTCGTCATGTTCATGATGGGCTTCTTCCTGGACTTCATCGAGATCACCTTCGTGGTGGTGCCGCTGGTGGCGCCGGTGCTGTTGCAGCTGGACGTCAACCCGATCTGGCTGGGGGTGATGATGGCGATGAACCTGCAGACATCGTTCCTGACCCCGCCCTTCGGCTTCGCGCTGTTCTATCTGCGCGGCGTGGCACCGCCGTCGGTGAAGACCTGGGACATCTACAAGGGCGTGATCCCGTTCGTGCTGATCCAGATCATCGCGCTGTCGATCCTGTGGATCTTCCCGGGCATCACCACCTTCCTGCCCAACCTGATCTATCGCTGAGCCACCGGACCATCCGTGCCGTCCGGCGGGGGGCGGTCCGGCGCGGGTGGCCGGTGATCGACACAAGCATGATCGACACAAGCAAAGGCCCGGCGGATCCATATCCGCCGGGCCTTTGCCGTCCATGCTTCAGGTGTCCATGCTTTGGGCCGGTCAGTCGGTGAAGCGGTTGTCGCGTGGGAAACCGGTCGGCGCCAGGGCACCAGGGCCGCCACGGGCCTTGGTGATCCAGCGCTCCAGTTCGGGCAGCAGCACCTTGCGGGTCTGGCTGCCGCGCTGCCAGCTCAAGCCATCCTGCGGGGTATCGAGTTTCAGCCCTCTGGCATCACTGGGGCCGCCCTGGCGATAGCTTTGCAGACGGACGCCCTTGCCGCGCGTCATCTGCGGCACCTGATCGAGCGGATAGATCGCGAGCTTGCGGTTCTCACCGACGATCGCCAGATGGGTCGAGGCTGGGTCGATCGGTTTCACCAGCTTCAGCTTGTGGCCCTCACCCGGCACCAGCACCTGGCGCCCGGTCCGGGTCTGGGCCACCACATCATCGGGCTTCACCCGGAAGCCGCGTCCGTCCGAGGCCACCAGCAACAGGTCGCTCTGCGCCGAGGCCATCGCCAGGGTGACGATGTGGGCATCGGCCGCCAGTTCCACCATCAGCCGCAGTGGCTCACCGAAGCCACGGCCCGGCGGAAGTTTGTCGCCCAGCAGCGTGAACACCCGGCCGTCATCGGCGAAGACCAGAATCTTGTCGGTGGTATGGCCCTCGATGCGCAGCGCCTCGGCATCGCCTTCCTTGAAGCGCAGCTCCTGCTCGGGGCCGATATGACCCTTCATCGCCCTGATCCAGCCCATGGTCGACAGCACGATCGTGATCGGCTCGCGCTCGACCAGAGCCTCGATCGCCACGACGTCGGTCGCCGGTGCCTCGCCCGGTGTGGTGCGGCGGCGGCCCAGCGTTGTATCGGGGCCGAAGCGCTTGATCAGGTCGGCGAATTCCACGTCCAGAACATCGCGCTGACGGCCTTCATCGGCCAGCAGCGTCTTCAGCTTCTTCTGCTCGGCCGCGAGCTGTTTGCTCTCGCGCTCGATCTCGATCTGCTGAAGCTTGTGCAGGGCCCGCAGCCGCATGTTCAGGATGGCGTCGGCCTGAACCTCGGTCAGCTCGAAACGCCGTATCAGCCCCACCTTCGGATCGTCGGCGGTGCGGATGATGTGGATCACCTCGTCCAGGTTCAGATAGGCGATCAACTGGCCCTGCAGCACTTCCAGCCGGCGGCTGATCTCGCCCAGCCGGTGGCGGGTGCGGCGGCGCAATACCTCGACCCGATGCTCGATATAGGCCGCAAGCACGCCGCGCAGGCTCATCACCTGCGGGACGCCCTCGCCATCCAGCACGTTCATGTTCAGGCTGAAGCGGGTTTCGAAATCGCTCTGCCGGAACAGGCTTTCCATCAGCATCCTGGGGTCGACCTCGCGAGAGCGCGGCTCCAGAACGATCCGCAGATCCTCGGCGCTCTCGTCGCGGACATCGGCCAGCAGGGCCAGCTTCTTGGCCGCCAGCAGCTCCGCCACCCGCTCGATCAGCCGCCCCTTCTGCACCTGGAACGGGATTTCGGTGATCACGATCTGATAGCGGCCATGGGGCAGGTCTTCGCGGTTCCAGCGCGCCCGCACCCTGAACCCGCCCCTGCCGGTCGCATAGGCCTCGGCGATCGCCGCCTTCGGCTCGATCAACTCGCCGCCGGTCGGGAAATCCGGCCCCTGGACGTATTGCAGCAGGCTCTCATGGCTGCAGTCACGATACCGGTCCTCGGGCCGAACGATGGTGCCCTCGGGAAACGCGGCATCGGTCTTGCGGTGGCGCAGCAGCAGCCGTGCCGCCTCTCCCAGTTCGGCCGCATTATGCGGCGGAATGCTGGTCGCCATACCCACCGCGATGCCGGTGGCACCATTGGCCAGCAGGTTGGGGAAGCCCGCCGGCAGCACCACCGGTTCCTCGTCGGTGCCGTCGTAATTGGGCCGGAAACCGACGGTGTCGCGGTCCAGATCCTGAAGCAGCAGCATTGCCACCTCGGTCAGCCGGGCCTCGGTATAGCGCATCGCCGCCGCGTTATCGCCGTCGATGTTGCCGAAATTGCCCTGGCCATCGACCAGCGGATACCGCAAGGCGAAATCCTGGGCCAGCCGGACCATGGTGTCATAGACCGAGCTGTCGCCATGCGGGTGGTATTTGCCGATCACGTCACCCACGACGCGGGCGCATTTCTTGAACCCCTGCGCCGGGTCCAGCTTCAGCTGCCGCATGGCATAGAGCAGGCGCCGCTGCACCGGTTTCAATCCGTCACGGACATCGGGCAGCGAGCGGGAGGTGATCGTCGACAGGGCATATGCCAGATAACGCTCACCCAGCGCGTCGGCCAGGGGTACGCTTTCGATCAGCCCGCCATTCAGCGGGCCTTCCGTCTGGTCGCTCATCGGATCTCCCTGGTCACGGTGCGGGCCTTCATCGGGTGGTGGGTGTGTCGCCGGCGTCTGCCGGAGATGGACGGGCGCCGGCCACACGTCGCGCCAGGCGCTCGGCCAGGGTGACCCGCAACGGCGGCGGTGGTCGGCCGGCGCCGGCAAATCCATGTCGATCGAGGAAGTAAAGCGTCAGGCGCATGCCGTCAACGATCTCGGCGAGCGGTGGCCCCGCAGGGCTGCCCACCATCGATCGCCGGTCGATGGCGGGATCGACATCATGCAGAAAGGTCATGTCGTTCAGGAAGGATGGCAGCGGCAACAGCCGGTCGGCATAGGGTCGACCGGCCCCCCGCGACACCGCACGGCCGGTCCGCGGCGACACATGGGCCAGATCATCCGTGCCCCCTGTCACCGCACAGCGCGCGAGGTCCAGCCCGAAGCCCATCTCGGCCAGAAGATCACGTTCATGCATCACGAACAAGGCGCCCCAGACAGCGAGCGGCGCATGCTCAAGCGCCAGGATCAGCGCCTGCGTGCGTTCGAACAGCCCGGGCACCGTCTGGCGGTCGGGCAGCACCCGGTCGAGCACGGCTGCCATGGCGCCAAGTGCGGTCAGACGGTCGGCATCGTCTATCAGACGGCCCACGACTTCATCGACCGGTTCAATGGTGAAGGCGCCAAGCTGGGCATCGAGACGGCTCTTCCAGGTCATGCGCAGCCGGTTGCCCGGTTCCAGCGCGCCCCGCAGCCGTCGCCCCGCGCCGCCCCGCACCAGCCCCATATGCCGGCCATGCCCGGCGGTCAGGGCCGAGAGCAGAACATCCGCCTCACCATGCCGCCGTGCCGCCAGCACGACGCCCTCCTCGGTCCAGTCGATCATGTCGCCGGCCCTTCTTCGACTGCCGCGACCGGCGCCCGGCCGGCGATATGGCGCATCAGCCCCTGGGCCAGGGCGTCGAACATCACACGGCAACGCCGGTTATCGCGCAGGGTCTCGTGCATGGCGAGAAAGGTCTCAAGCGGCAGATCGACCGCATCGCCCAGCACCCGCACCAGCCGCGGATCCCGCGCCGCCAGCGGCACCTGACAGATGCCGATACCACAGCCGGCCCGGATCGCGGCCAGTTGTGCCAGATCGCTGTCGCTGCGCACCGCGAAGCGCGACCGGTCGAGTGCCCCGGCGGCAGAGCCCGCACCCCTCCGCATGCGCCTGATGGCATGGGTCTCGCGGTCGAAGCCGATCACCCGATGCCTGGCCAGATCCTCGATCCGCATAGGGGTGCCGTGTCGGTCCAGATAATGCCGATGCGCATGCAGGCCCAGGGCAATCACCCCCAGTCGCCGCACCACCAGCGCGTCCTGAGTTGGCACCACCATCCTGACCGCGATATCGGCATCGCGGCGCAGCAGATCTTCCAGCGCGTTCGACAGTTCAAGCTCGATCACCAGATCGGGATGGCGTGCCTGAAGTGCCGCCACCACTGGTGGCAATACCTCCACACCCACCACCTCGCTTGCCGTCACCCGCACGACGCCCGCCACTCGGTCACCGGGCCCCGATGCCGCCCGCAGCAGCGCCGCCGTGGTCGCAGCCAAGGTCTCGGCATAAGGTTTCAGATCCAGCGCCGCTTCCGTCGGTTGCAGCCCATGCAGCGACCGGGTGAACAACTGCACCCCGACCGCCTGTTCCAGCGCGTCGACATGACGGCCGATGGTCGGCTGGGTCAGCCCCAGTGCACGCGCGGCAGCCGACAGCGACCCTTCCCGCAGCACGGCGAGAAAGGTCCGGTAGAGATCCCAGCTGGGGTCGGATCCATTCATACATTTCAGTATAGCAGACCGCCATCTTTCGGCAATTTCGGGAGAGGCGCGCATGGTCGATGCTATCGCCCTCAGGCCAGGCCACGGCGACCGCGCCGCGGCCCGACCCGGCCACGAGAGGAGATGACAGATGGTACGACAGCAAACCGCCCTGGTGCTGGGCGCCACCGGCGGCATCGGCGGCGAGGTGACCCGCAAACTGGTCGGAGCTGGATGGCGGATACGCGCACTGCATCGCCGTACCACCGGCCGGGCTGCGGCCGATGGCGACGGGGCTGGCGCCATCACATGGATCAAGGGCGATGCCATGGCAAGCGGAGATGTGCAAGCGGCGGCCAAGGGCGTCGACCTCATCGTCCATGCGGTCAACCCGCCGGGATATCGCGACTGGGGGCGGCTGGTGCTGCCGATGATCGACAACACGATCGCAGCCGCCCATGACAGCGGTGCCCGCATCCTGTTGCCCGGCACGGTCTATAATTACGGTCCCGATGCCTATGATCACGGTCCCGATATGCGTCCGGCTCTGACCGAGAACTCGCCACAGCAGCCACAGACGGCCAAAGGCGCGATCCGCGTCGCCCTGGAACGCCGTCTCGAACGTGCCGCCGATGCCGGTGTCCGCAGCCTGATCGTGCGGGCCGGAGACTTCTTCGGGCCCGCGCCCGGCAACAACTGGTTCTCGCAGGGCATGGTCTCGCCCGGCCGCCCGGTGCGCCGGATCATCTATCCGGGCCGCCGGGGCATCGGTCATCAATGGGCCTATCTGCCCGATGTCGCTGATGCCATGGTGCGGCTCGTGGCTCTGGATGACCGCCTCGCCCCCTTCACCACCGTGCATACCGCCGGCCATTGGGACGCCGACGGCACCGCCATGATCGGGGCGATCCGGCGTGCCGTCGCACAATCCGGCGACGCCGCCGCCACAGGCAGCACCCGGCGCCTGCCGGCCCATCGCCTGCCGATCTATCGCCTCCCCTGGCGGCTGCTGGCGGTCGCGGCCCCGTTTGTGCCGCTGATCCGCGAATTGCGCGAGATGCGGTATCTGTGGCAACAGCCCGTCCGGATGGACAACAGCCGGCTGATCAACCTGATCGGGCCGGAGCCTCACACCCCGCTCGACATCGCGGTCACCGCCACATTGCGCGGTCTGGGCTGTCTGCCGGCAGCGCAGGATCAGACATCCCAGCCGGGATGACGATAGATCGTCGGGCCGTCATCATCGCCCGTCCCCGGCCCGTCCTTGGGCGGTGGCGCCGGTTGCGGGGCAGCATAGAAGCGTGGCTCGCGCCGGTCCCAGGTCGGCTCATAGGGGCTGCGCATCTTCAGGCCGTTCTGGTTCTTGTCGGCATCGCGCATGGCGCTCTGCAATTGCTGGGCCTGTTTCAGATCCCAGGGCAACACGTAATAGCGCGGGGTCGATCCGCCCTCGGGTTGAATCCAGACATAGATGCCCTCATCCTCGCGGATCACCGCACCCAGCACTGTCGCCTCACCGGCACCGCTTTCCAGCCATTCCATGGTGATCGGCTTGGGTTGCGACAACAGGATGGTGAAGCCCAGATAGCTTGCCGGCAACAGCAGCGCCGTCAGGACCACGGCCGTCATCCGCACCGCCGTGCGGCGCGGCGCCCAGATCGCCAGCGTGGCAAGCAGGGCTGCAAGACCGGCAACGGCCGCAAAGACATAGACCAGATCGTTCATCCGACCTCCTCAACCGCGACTGCTGCGCAGGCGCTGGTACAGACTGTGGACGCTGTCGGGCACCAGCCGCGCCTTGTCGTCCAGGCGGAAGCGCAGCGCGGTCAATTCCTCGCCCTCGCGGGTCAGCGCCACCTCGGTCGCCAGGATCTGCCGGGCCGAGGCCGACTGGTCGCTCTTCACGCTGGCAACCACCTTCACCATCACTGGCAACTGCCGCGCCTGATTGCGGAACAGGTGGACGTTGACGATATATTCGCCAGGTGGAATCCCCCGGCTGTACGACACCTCGTGATTGCTGTCGGTGGCATCGCCATACCGGCCCAGATCATCGCGCAACAGGTTGAAGATCACCCCGCCCTTGTTGGAGTAGCCGACCGGAACATCGCCGGGCGCCTTCACCCACAGATCGACATCGGTATCCAGATCGGCGGCCCACAACGCCTCGACGATAACATTGCCCGGCGCATTGATTTCGGCCGCGTCCAGCTTCCGGGGCGGGTTCAGATGCGGCAGCATCAGAATGACGACGGCGATGAACCCCAGCAGCGCCAGGGTGATCACATCGCGGAACACCGTGCCGGCGCCGTCGTCGCTATCGGGTTTCAGCGGATCGTCAAACAGCATGACCCTCACCCCGCGCGACAAGATCCGCGACCAGGGTGACGGTGCCGCCCGCAAGGATCTGATAGTTCAGCCGAAGCCAGATGTGCAGAACGCTGCCGACCAGCGTGGTCCACAAGGCCACGGCCATGCCGTCCAAAAGCTGAGCGACCATGGGCGCGATCGCGGTGACATCCGCGACCCGGTCCTGATCGACCCCCGACAGGGCGATGATGAACCCGACCACCGTGCCGATCAGGCCCAGAAGCACCAGGCTGTCGGCGATGTAGCGGACATTGGATGTGCGGGCGTAGAGCTTGGCCTTCAGGCCCTCGGCGACCACCGGGCGCCGGCTTTCGGGCACACCGTTCAAGGTCGCGAGATACTGCCCGACCCGGCCGTCGGCCGGCGGTCGCGGGCGTTTCAGGTCGTTGAGGCCGGCGCTGATCTGCACGATGCGCCAGGCGCAGAGCGACAGACCGACCAGAAACACCGCAAAGATCAGCACCGTGATCCGGCTGCTGTCGGAGGCGATCACCCGGTCGATCCAGCCATGAACCCAGGCCAGAACCATGCAGGCTGCGGCCATCAGGTTGACCAGCAGGAAGCGATAAATCAGAAGGTAACGATGATGCATGCAAACCACCCCCCATGTGCCCGGCCTGCCGGCGGTCGCTCACTGGAGCGGGCCCGTCAGGTGACACGGCACCTTGGCTGACGCACACCCGCCCGGTGGTGGCCCGCAAAGAGGCACGATCCGGCGGCGACGTGGAGAGCGGCGGTCACATGGTCGGCCCGGATGACGGGCGGACCCCGCGCGGCCGGAACGAACGTCCCGGCCGCGCGCAACCCCTTGAGCGACAACCACCTCTCTTTCAGGAGGTGGTCGAGGCACCGGGGTTCATCAAGGCGTTATTGAATGCTGCAGCATCGAGCCCGGTTACAGGATGGCTGTCGCTCAGCGTGGGAAGTCGAGGTTCATCTCGCGATACCGTTCCGGATCGTCGGCCCAGGCCTCGCGCACCTTCACGAACAGGAACAGGTGAATGCGGCGCTCCAGCACCTGTTCAAGCTCGGCGCGGGCGGAACTGCCCACATGCTTGATGGTGCGGCCGCCGGCGCCCAGTACGATCTTGCGATGGCTTTCGCGCTGTACATAGACCACCTGATCGATCCGGGCGCTGCCATCCGGCTTCTCGGTCCAGGCCTCGGTCTCCACCGTCAACGCATAGGGCAGTTCCTCGTGCAGGCTGAGGAACAGCTTCTCGCGAACGATTTCCGACGCCAGGAACCGGACCTGCACATCGCTGGTCTGGTCTTCCGGATACATCCAGCGGCCAGGGCGGGCGATGGCGGCCAGCGCATTCGCCAGATCCGTGACGCCCGACCCGTTCTCGGCCGAAATCATGAAGATCCGGTCGAAGACGCCCAGGGCATCGACTTCGGCCGCCATCGGCAGCAACGCGCTGCGCGCAACCAGATCGACCTTGTTCAGCACCGCCCAGGCGCGCCGGCCCTCGGCCTTCAACCCGTCGACGATCAGCCGCACCTCGTCGTTGATGCCGCGCTTGGCGTCGATCATCATCACCACGCCATCGGCGTCGCCAGCGCCGCTCCACGCCGCCTGGACCATCGCCTTGTCCAGCCGCCGCTTGGGCTTGAAGATGCCGGGGGTGTCGATGAACACCAGCTGTGCGTTTCCGTGCATGGCGATGCCGATGATCCGGCTGCGCGTGGTCTGCACCTTCGGGCTGACGATCGATACCTTCGATCCGACCAGCCGGTTCACCAGGGTCGACTTGCCGGCATTGGGCGCTCCGATCACCGCGAAGAAACCGGTGGTCTGCCGATCCAGCGGCACGCTTGGCGCCGCCTCGGCATCGGGCATCATCGACAGGCCGTCATCGTCCGGCCCATCATCTTCCAGATCGGCATCTTCCAGATCGGCATCGCGATCCGGCCCGCCGTCGTCATCCGGCAGGCTGTCGCCTTCCGGCAGATCGGCGTCATCGGCCAGGGTCTCGTCGCGGATCTCGTCGTCCGGATTGGCGGGGTCGGGCTTACGGGTGGTCATTGGTCGTCTCCGCCGCGCGCCTCGGCGCGCGTCAATAGGCTGAGGGCGGCGGCCTGCTCGGCGATCCGTTTGGACGCGCCTGTCGCCTCTTCCGCGCCGAGGCGCGCCACCTCGGCGCGCACCCGGAAACTCGGGGCGTGATCGGGGCCTTCGCGCCCGATCACAGTATAGCTCGGTGCTTCAAGGCCACGGGCCTGGGCCCACTCCTGAAGCGCCGTCTTCGGATCCTTGGGCGGCCGCAGATCCTCTTCCATCAACGGCGCCCAGTACCGCTCCACGAAAGCGCGGGCGGTCTCGAAGCCGCCATCCAGGTACAGGGCGGCGATCACCGCTTCACAGGCGTCGGCCAGATTGGCCGGGTTGCGCCGGCCGCCGCTGTCATCCTCGCCGCGCGACAGGCGCAGAAACTGGCCCAGGCCCAGCATCTCGGCAATGCGCGCCAGCGATTCCCGCCGCACAAGCGCTGCGAACCGGCGGGCCAGCGCGCCTTCGCTCTCACCCGGGAAGCGCTGATACAACTGGTCGGCGACCGCCAGCCCCAGCACCCGATCGCCCAGGAATTCCAACCGCTCATAATTCAGCCGCAGCCGGCCGCCGCGATCGCGGCCACCGCCGTCGACGCTCGGATGGGTCAACGCCGCTTCCAGCAGCATCGGATCCTTGAAATCATGGCCGATCACGTGCGCACAATCCGCGAGCGTGGCGGCAAGCTTCCGGTCATCCATCATGATCATACGCGCGCAGGATGCTGTGCAGCCATCCTACGACACTCCGTCCAGCAGGCGCGACCAGCGGATCGACGCCGGCCATTTCCAGATCTGCCACCAGGATGCGCTGTCGTCGATCGAGAAGAACAGCACTTCGGCACGCCCGATCAGGTTCTGCTCGGGCACGAAACCCACCGCTGACAGCACGCGGCTGTCCTGCGAATTGTCGCGATTGTCGCCCATCGCGAAGTAATGGCCGGCCGGAACCGTATAGACCGGGGTATTGTCCAGCGCACCATAGGGCGTCTGATCCAGCGTGTCATAGGTCGGGCCGCCGGGCAGCGTTTCCCGATAACGCGGAATCCGGATCTCGGCGCCGCCAGGGCCGCGCTCGACGAAATCCTCGATCCGCTTGCGCTCGACCGGCGTGCCGTTCAGCTGAAGCACGCCATCGATCACCTGCAACCGGTCGCCGGGCAGGCCGACGATGCGCTTGATGTAATCGATCGACGGATCGGTCGGCAGGCGGAACACGGCAACATCGCCGCGCTCGACCGGGCTCGCCAGAATCCGTCCCTCGAACAATGGCAGGCTGCCCGGGAAGGAATAGCGGCTATAGCCATAGCTGTATTTCGACACGAACAGATAATCACCCACCAGCAGGGTCGGCTTCATCGACCCTGACGGGATATTGAACGGCTCAAAGGCGAAGGACCGGATCACCAGGGCGAAGAAAACGGCGATGACGACCGTCTTCACCATTTCGCCGAAGCCGCCGGAGCGCTCCGCGGTCTTTGGCGGATGATCGCCATCTGTCCGGCTCGTGTCGCGGGTCACAGTCCACTCCCGTCTTGCGCCGAGATATCCGGCACGGCGCTGATGATCACGAGCGCCTGAGCATATGGATATTCATCGGTCAGCGTCAAATCGATCTTCGGCAGATGGCCCCGGGGGACCAGTTCGGCAAGGCGCCGCACGGCACCACCGGTCAGCACCAGGGTCGGACGGCCACCCGGCACGTTCACCACGCCCAGTTCGCGCCAGGCGACCCCACGGGCCAGCCCGGTGCCCAGCGCCTTGGCGCCGGCTTCCTTGGCAGCATAACGCTTGGCATAGCTTTCGGCACGCCGCATCCGCCGGTCCGACCGTTCCCGCTCGATCTCGGTAAAGCAGCGGCGCACGAAACGGTCGCCGAATCGCGCCAGAGTCTTCTCGATCCGGCGGATATCGACCACGTCCATGCCTGTCCCGATGATCAGCGCCATGGCCTCACCCGCCGGTCTGGGCGGCATGGCGCCGCGCCTGCCGGCGCGCGGCGTCGATCAGCCGCCGGGTGTGGCGCACGGCATCCTCGATGCCGATGAACAACGCCTCGGCGATCAGGAACCGGCCGCAGGTGATGCCCTGCAGATGCGGCAGGGCGGCCACTGGCGCCAGGGTCGCAAAATCCAGGCCATGCCCGGCCTGGATGCCCAGCCCCAGGCCGCGCGCCTGGATGGCCGCCTGGCGCAACTGCTGGAACAGGGGCCCGCGATGCTGCGGGTCCGCCTCACCATAGCGGGTGGTGTCGATTTCCACCGACCGCACACCCGCGGCACGGACCGCCTCGATCTGGTCCGACTCCGGAGCGACCAACATGACGACGGCGATGCCGGCGGCACCAAGGCCGTCCACCATCCGCGCCAGCCCGTCATGGCCGGCCGCGACATCGCCGTCAGCCGGCGGCAGCAGGGTCACCGCTGCCGGTTCCAGCGCCAGCAACCAGTCCAGCCGGGCCGGATCGGGACGCAATTCCAGGGTCAGCGGCGCACGGACCCGATCGCGGATACGGCGCAGATCGTCGGCGCTGATCAGCCCGCCCTGATCATCGACCCTCAGCACCACGCTGTCGGCCCCGGCCCGCATGGTGGCCTCGGCCAGCCGGGCCATGTCGGGACGCAGGCCATCGCCCGCCTGCCTGAGCACAGCCGCATGGTTGAGGCGCAGCCCCAGACGGATCGGGGCATCGCCCCATCGCCCGCCATGGCTCTGCAGTGGCGCGGCGGCGGGGCGGCTCGCAAGCGGTCGGTTCTCAGTCAAATACCGGGCCTTTCAGTCATCGGGCCGTCTCTTGTTCTCGCGGCCGGCTGCGTGCGGCGATGCCTGCGGATGCATCGCGGCGCCGCGGCCGGGATCAGGCAAGGCCGCGGCTGCCGGGCTTCACAGCGGGCAGTGCCGCCAGCTCGGGCGGAAGCTCCGCCGGATCATAACTTGGCACGTCGAGCCCGGTCAGTGCCACCAGCGGCACCCCCAGATCGACCGTACCGTTCGAGCGGTCGACCAGCGCCGATGCCGCCACCACCGTGCCGCCGGCGGCCTCGATCGCCTGGATGCATTCCCGGCTGGACTTGCCGGTGGTCACCACATCCTCGGCCATCAGCACCCGCCAGCCCGGCTCGATCGCGAAACCACGTCGCAAGGTGAAGGCCCCGTCGACCCGTTCGGTGAACATCGCCGGCACGCCAAGCTGGCGCGCCACTTCATAGCCCACCACCACGCCGCCCATGGCAGGCGAGACCACGCAATCGATGCCGCCGCCTGCGATACCGCCATCGGCGAGCCTCGCATTGATCCGCGCCGCCAGCGCCCGGCACAGCCGTTCGCCCTGGACCGGATGCATCATCACCCGCGCGCACTGAAGATAACGCGGGCTGCGCAGGCCGGATGACAGGATGAAATGCCCATCCAGCAGGGCACCGCAGGCGCGGAACACGTCCAGGACGTCATCGGTGTCCATCGGTGACGGGGTCTCCATAAATACAAGGTCCGCAAGGCGGGCGAGCCGGTCGGGCCGGCACACGGGATCATTGGCAGGGCGGTGTCAGCCCCGTGCCCGGTCGACCGAGTTGATCACGGGGTCGGCGCGCAGCGCGGCAATGATATGCGTCAGATGTTTCACGTCATGCACCTCGACATCGACGATCATCTCGAAAAATTCCGAGGTGCGGTTGGTGATCTTCAGATTGATGATGTTGCCATAATGCTTGGCGATCATGGTCGTCAAGGCCGCAAGTCCGCCGGGCTCGTTCGAGACCATCACATTCAACCGCGCGGTATGGCCCTGGCCCTTGTCGGACCCGGTGTCCCAGGCCAGATCCAGCCAGCGTTCCGGCTCGTCGACGAATTGTTCCAGCGTCTCGCAGTCGATGGTGTGGATGGTCACGCCCTTGCCGGTGGCGACGATGCCGACGATCCGGTCGCCCGGAATCGGATGGCAGCAGCCGGCATAATGCACCGCCATGCCGGGGATCAGGCCCCGGATCGGGATCGCATAGCCATTGGCACCCGATTTGGCGCTGCGCATCCGCTTCAGCGGCACCACCTTGGCACCGTCGATGCTGTCTTCCTTCTGGGGCCGCGCCTCGGGGAACACGGTGTCGATCACCTGGCGCGCGGTGATGTCGCCCTTGCCGACCGCGGCATACAGATCATCGAGCGTGCGGTGGGTGAACACACGCAGCGCCCGGTCCAGGCCCTTTTCGGTCAGGGGGCGCTGTTCCTGCCGGAAGCTCTTCTGCAGGATCGCCCGGCCCAGGCTGACATATTGTTCACGCTCACGCAGACGGATGAAGCGCCGGATGCGCGACCGCGCCTTGCCGGTGACGACGAAGCGCTCCCAGGCCGGCGACGGCGTCTGCGCCTTCGAGGTGATGATCTCGATCTGGTCGCCATTCTGCAACTGGGTGCGCAGCGGCATCATCCGGCCGTTGATCTTGGCGCCCACGCAGGTATCGCCGATCTCGGAATGGACGGCATAGGCGAAGTCGATCGGCGTGGCCCCGCGCGGCAGGGCGATCAGATCGCCCTTGGGCGAGAAGCAGAATACCTGATCCTGGAACATCTCAAGCTTGGTGTGCTCAAGAAATTCCTCAGGGTTCGATGCCTGATCGAGAATTTCCAGCAGACCGCGGATCCAGCGATACTGCCGGCCCTCATGACCGCCACTTTCCTGCTTGTACAGCCAGTGCGCGGCAACGCCGTATTCCGCCACCTCATGCATTTCACGGGTGCGGATCTGCACCTCGATCCGCTGTCGTTCCGGGCCGATCACCGTGGTGTGCAGCGACCGGTAGCCATTTGGTTTGGGATTGCTGATGAAATCCTTGAACCGCCCCGGCACCATCCGGTACGAGCCGTGCACCGATCCCAGCACCGCATAACAGTCGCGGATGCTGTCGACCGCAACCCGGAAGGCCATGATGTCCGACAACTGCTCGAAGCTGACATTCTTGCGCTGCATCTTGCGCCAGATCGAATACGGCCGCTTCTCGCGGCCATAGATTTCGGCGGTGGTTCCGGTCGCCGTCACCACCCGCTTCAACTCGTCCACGATCCGCGCCACCAGATCCGAGCCGTTCTCGCGCAGATAGGCGAGCCGCTTCAGGATCGAGTCGCGGGCGTCGGGATACAGCTCCTTGAACGCCAGATCGTCCAGTTCGTCCTTGATCGACTGCATACCGATGCGCTCGGCCAGCGGCGCATAGATCTCCAGCGTCTCAAGGGCGATCCGCCGCCGCTTCTCGGGCTTGGCGATGTAATGCAGGGTGCGCATGTTGTGCAGCCGGTCGGCCAGCTTGACCAGCAGCACCCGGATGTCGTCCGACATCGCCAGCAGCAGTTTGCGGAAGTTCTCAGCCTGCTTGGCCTGCTCCGACTGGAGTTCGATCTTCGACAGCTTGGTGACGCCATCCACAAGCCGCGCCACCTCGCTGCCGAAGATCTGGTCGATCTCCTCCAGCGTGGCCGGGGTGTCCTCGATGGTGTCGTGCAACAGGGCGGTGACGATCGAGCGGCTGTCGAGCCGCAATTCGGTCAGAATACCGGCGACTTCCAGCGGATGCAGGAAATAGGGGTCGCCGGACGCGCGCTTCTGCGAGCCGTGCATCTTCATCGCATAGACGTAGGCGCGGTTCAACGCCGCCTCGTCCAGATCCGGGTCATAGGCCTTGACCCGCTCCACAAGCTCGTATTGACGGATCACCGAACAGCATCACCCACAACAAGCGTCGGTTCCGCTGCGCCGCCGGAACCGGCCATCCAGGACCGGCCCGGCGATGTCACATGCGGACCCGCCATGGCCGGCCATGATTATCACCCGCAAGCACCGGCCGGCCGGCCCGGCCGCGCATGGGCCTGGATGCCGGCGGCGATCAGACGTCGTCGGGATCGGCGTCTTCAAAGCGCGGGCCGGCGAAGGCCGCGTCGTCGTCGTCATCGGCCAGAGACAGGGAATTGCCGGCCGCCAGTTCGCTTTCGGCCAATTGGCGGCTCGCGATCGAGGCAACCTCGCCGATGGCGTCCAGCATGTCCTCGTCGGGCTCGTCCACTTCCGGAACCCGCTGATGGGTCTGGACCAGCTGACGCGAGATGGTATCGAGGTCGAGGGTCTCGTCGGCGATTTCGCGCAGGGCGACGACGGGATTCTTGTCGTTGTCGCGGTCGATGGTCAGTGCCGCCCCGGACGAGATCTCGCGGGCGCGCTGGGCGGCCATCAGCACCAGATCGAACCGGTTGGGGACGAGACGGACGCAGTCTTCAACGGTGACGCGGGCCATGGTCGCTTGCTCCGATGACTTTTAGAGTCGCTCAAAAAAAGGTAGGACGACGACGGCGCGGCTGCAAGGCCGTACTCCCGCGTCGGGCGCGGAACACTATGACAACGCTCTCGCGAAGTCAAAGCGCTGTCGGGCATTTTCAGCCGAAAGACAGGTCGTCCGGTCCTCATCCACCGTCGGCCATGTCGCAGACGGGGGTCAGCCCTGCGCCCGGTGCGATGCGGATGCAGCCGTTGCACCCGCATCCGCCATACCCACCTCGCCCATCGGCCTGATCATCTGTCCGGGCGGCAGGGCCGCGATCAGCGACGCCACGCTCTCTCCGGTGACCGGATGGCGCCAGTCCGGCGCCACATCCGCCAGCGGCAACAGCACGAAACCGCGTGCGGCCAGCCGTGGATGCGGCAATTCCGGATCCGGCACCCGCCCGTCATCGACGACCGCAGCACCGACCACGATCGGCGTGGGTGCCACCGCCGGGGCGCGCACGACACCGTCCTGGTCCAACAGATCAAGATCCAGTGGCCTCGCCTCCCACCGCCGGCGGCGCACCCGGCCGAATTCGGCTTCGATGCGATGCAGCAGTTCCAGCACTTGAACCGGATCCAGCGCCGTCGTTACATGCACCACCCCGTTCACATACCACGGACCGCCCAGATCCGGCACGGGTGCCGTCTCATACCACCGCGACACGCCAACAATCTCGAAGCCCAGCGCAGCCATCCGCGCCACCGCTGCTTTGCAGGCATCGGCGGGTGTTCTACCATACGCATCCGCGAGATTTGCCCCCACGGCGATAAATGTCTGACGTCTACCGATTTGGGCCATGATTTGATGCGTTCCGTCTTGTAATCTACCCCGATGCCGGATTAAGTACGCGCAGCCGCCGCGAGACGTGGTGATTGATCCGGCGGTCATGTGTCGCGTCACGACCGACCCTCATGCGAATTCCACCGAAAGATATACTCATGGCACGATCTATCGACAGCATTTTCCACGAAGGCGAGCGCGTTGCGCTGTTCATTGACGGGGCCAACCTTTACGGTGCCGCCCGCAGTTTGAGCTTCGATATAGATTACCGGCGGTTGCTGGACTACTTCAGGACGCGCGCCTATGTCGTGCGCGCGTTTTATTACACCGCCCTGCTCGACGAGCAGGATTATTCGCCGATCCGGCCATTGGTCGATTGGCTTGACTATAACGGCTACACGATGGTGACCAAGCCGGCGAAGGAATTTACCGACGCCACCGGTCGCCGCCGGGTGCGCGGTGACATGGATGTCGAGCTGACGGTCGATGCCATGGAAATGGCCGATCATGTCGATCATCTGGTGATCTTCTCGGGCGACGGCGATTTCCGCCGGCTCGTGGAAGCGGTGCAGCGCCGCGGCGTGCGCGTGACGGTGATCGGCACCATCCGTACCCAGCCGCCGATGGTGGCCGATGAGCTGCGTCGCCAGGCCGATGTGTTCCTGGATCTGAAGGATCTGGAACCGGTGATCGCGCGTTCGCGCGCCGAGGCCGAGGCCGGCCGCCAGCGTGGCGAGCGTCGCCGCAAGCTGATGGAGGACGTGCCCGCGCCGACCACCGACGCCGAACCCGAGGACGACGACATCATTGAGGATGATGACGAGTTCGAGGACGACGACGACTACGAGGACGACGACGATTACGACGACGACGACGAGGATTACGAGGACGAGGACGAGCCGGCCGCCGCACCAGTCAAGCCCGCACCGGTGCCTGCGCCGGCTCCGGCCCCTGCGCCAGTGCCGGCACCCGTGAAGCCGCGCACACCCCGTCGCCGTAGCTGATCGGGCGGCCGGATGTGGCAGGCCCCGGGGCATATCTCCGGGATCCGCTATGGTCCGGCCGTGCCGCCAGATCACGCCATCCGTCGCGCGGCCCTTGCGGCCCGCAACGGATGGCGTTTTCCGTTCAGCCGCCTGAAATGCCGAGCCCATGGCCAGGATGCCGAGCCGCGGCCAGAACGCCGAGCTCACGGTATGTCAGGTCCATGGCTGCCAAGCCGATGGTTCATCCGCCGATGCCCGCACAGCCCCCCGCCCTTCAGCCATCCGGTGTTCAGCCGACCCAGCCCGACCCCGATTGTCCGCGCTGCCCGCGCCTCGCGGCCTGGCGGGCCGAGCGCCGGATCACCGAGCCCGACTGGCACAACGGCCCGGTTCCGGCCTTCGGGTCGCTGTCGGCGCGTCTGCTGGTGGTGGGGCTGGCACCAGGTCTGCGGGGTGCCAACCGCACCGGACGGCCCTTCACCGGCGACTATGCCGGCGATCTGCTCTATCCCACGCTGATCGACCACGGCTTCATCGACGGCCGGTTCGACCGCCGGGCCGATGACGGGCTGGTGGCGCTGGATTGCCGGATCACCAATGCCGTGCGCTGCGTGCCGCCCGAAAACAAACCGACACCCGCCGAGGCCAACAACTGCCGTCCGTTCCTGGTCGATGAAATGGCGGCGATGCCGCGATTGCAGGTGATCCTGGCGCTGGGCCGCATCGCGCATGACGCCGTCCTCCGCACCCTTGGTCTGCGGCTGGCGGCCCATCCCTTCGCCCACGGCGCCATGCATAGCGTGATGCCCGCGACGATGCCGGCATCATCCCGTGACCGGGTGGTGCCGCACAGCGAAAGGGCCG
Organism: Tistrella bauzanensis; assembly: GCF_014636235.1. Taxonomy (NCBI): domain Bacteria; kingdom Pseudomonadati; phylum Pseudomonadota; class Alphaproteobacteria; order Geminicoccales; family Geminicoccaceae; genus Tistrella; species Tistrella bauzanensis. The sequence goes on along the minus strand of NZ_BMDZ01000026.1, from coordinate 2,591 downwards.
CTCCGTCGCCGGCGCGGCCCCTGCTGGTGGCGGACAGCTTTCACTGCTCGCGCTATAACGTGAACACCGGCCGGCTGACCGCGCGGATGTTCGATCAGGTGGTCGGCACGATCCGCGCCCGCCTGGCCGCGCCCGCCTGACCGCGCCCGCCTGACCACGCCTGGCTGAATGGTCAGGAATAGCGTTCTTCCGTAAACGGATCGGCCTCGTTGTGATAGCCGCGCATCTCCCAGAAGCCGGGCGCATCCGCGGCCGAGAATTCGATGCGGCGGATCCACTTGGCGCTTTTCCAGAAATAGCGCTTGGGGATGACCAGCCGCACCGGACCGCCATGCTCGCGGGTCAGCGGCTCGCCCTGCCAGGAATGCGCCAGCAGAACATCATCGTCGGCGAAGCCCGCCAGATCGATATTGGTGGTATAACCGTCATAGGAATGCAGCAACACGTGCAGCACCTCGGGCTTCGGCCGCACCAGATCGAGCAGGGCGAAGGCTGAAACACCGTCCCAGGCATTGTCGTAACGCGACCAGGTCGTGACGCAGTGGATGTCCGACGTCAACCGCACCTGCGGCAAGGCCTGGAAATCAGCCCAGCGCAGGGTCAGCGGGTTCTCGACCGCGCCGGCAATCGTCAGCTCCCAGTCACTGGTGGCAACCGCCGGCTGAATGCCAAGGTCGAGCACCGGGAAGTTGGTCACCAGCCGCTGACCGGGGGGCAGGCGCTCGGCCTCGGCGCGTGCGGTCTGTCCGGTCAGCCCGCGCCCCTGCTCCGCCCATTTGCGCTTGGTGTCGATCAGCTTGCGCTTGACCTCGCCCACGATCCCGTCGGGCCGCGTGGTGGCGCCATCATCCTTGTCCGACATCCGATCACCCCTTGTCGCGCATCAGGCGACCCTTCTGGCGTTCCCAGTCGCGGTCGCGCTCGGTCGCGCGCTTGTCGTGCAGCTTCTTGCCCTTGGCCAGACCCAGCTTCAGCTTGGCCATGCCCTTGTCGTTGAAATAGAGCACCAGAGGGATGATCGTAACCCCCTCGCGCTTGATCAGGCCGAACAGCCGGTTGATTTCCTTGCGATGAAGCAGAAGCTTGCGCTTGCGGCGCGGCTCATGGTTGAAGCGGTTACCACCGCCATATTCCTTGATGTTGGCGTTGATCAGCCAGGCCTCGTCCTTTTCGACCGAGGCGTAGCTCTCGGCGATGTTGCAGTGGCCTTCGCGCAGACTTTTGACCTCGGTTCCGTGCAGAACCAGGCCGGCCTCCACCGTATCCTCGATGAAGTAATCGAAGCGTGCCTTGCGATTGACGGCAACGTCGCCATGACTGATCAAGCCGCTCTTGCGGGCCATTCCATTCCTCGGTTCGCGTGCGGTGTCGGGGAAGATGCCCGGCGCCGCTCAGGATATATATATATGCTTCAGCCGATCAGAGCCGGTTCCAGCCCGACGAGGGCAATGGCCGCATCCAGCACCAGTTCGGTGCCGGGCGTCACGGGCACCAGCGGCAGACGCAGTTCGGCACCGCACAGCCCCAGCTTTTCGGCCACGTACTTCACCGGCGACGGGCTGGTTTCCACGAACAGCGCCCGATGCAGCGGCATCAGCCGTTCATGGATCGCCAATGCGCCCGCGGCATCACCGGCCCGCCAGGCCGCCTGCATCTCGGCGCACAGCCGCGGCGCGATGTTGGCGGTCACCGAAATGCAGCCATGGCCGCCATTGGCCAGGAAGGCGACGGCGGTGGCATCCTCGCCCGAAAGCTGAATGAATTCGGTGCCAATGGTCTGGCGCACCGCCAGCGGCCGCACCAGATCGGCGGTCGCATCCTTGACCCCGGCGATATTGGGCAGTTCCGCCAGCCGCGCCATGGTATCCACGGTCATGTCGATCACCGACCGGCCGGGGATGTTGTAGATGAACACCGGCAGGCCGACAGCCTCGGCCACCGCCTTGAAATGGGCATAGAGACCAGCCTGGGTCGGCTTGTTGTAATAGGGCGTCACCACCAGCACGGCATCGGCGCCGGCGGCTTCGGCATGTCGGGCCAGACGCACCGCCTCATGGGTCGAATTCGACCCGGCACCCGCGATCACCGGCACCCGGCCGGCATTCGCCTCGATGCAGATCTCGGTCACCCGCATGTGCTCGTCATGGGTCAGTGTCGGCGACTCGCCCGTGGTGCCGCAGGGAACCAGCCCGTCGCTGCCTTCGCGGATCAGCCAGTCGACGAACGCCGCATAGGCTTTCTCGTCGACCTTGCCGTCCTTGAACGGGGTCAGCGTGGCGACGATCGAACCGTGGAAGCGTTCGGCGGTCATGGAGGTCGGTCCTCGAAAAGTCGGCGGCCTGAAGCCGGGATGGGCCATAGCGCCGGCTGGCAGCACGGCGCATATCGGTGCCTGCGCACCGCACCACCGCCGGCCCGGCAATTCTGAAGCCTGCCGGTGGATCAGCGGACAGGTCCGCGCACCATAGCCGCACCCGCAGCCCTCGACAAGTCGAGTGCGGCGCCGATCCAGGGGAATCGCATTTGAAGAATAGCCCTGGCGACCGGTGGCGAAGTGGAGTCTGTATGAGTGTTCCTGAGAGGGGGACATG